>CATAQZ010000126.1 GCA_949487015.1 Flavobacteriales bacterium UBA4585 | reverse complement strand
CATTGGAAAAACTTTAATCGCTAGATGGCCAGTGAATTTTTCGATAAGGTTTATAAAGTAGTCCGTCAAATTCCTGAGGGTCGCGTCACAACGTATGGACATATTGCTCGTTTTTTAGGCACGGGGCGTTCTGCGCGGGTTGTAGGATATGCCATGAATGCTTCTCACAACGATGCATCGGTTCCTGCCCACAGAGTAGTGAATCGTAAAGGAGTGTTGACGGGTAAGCATTTTTTCGGAGGAAGTACCCTTATGGAAGACCTACTAAAAAGCGAGGGAATTCTTGTCGTTGAAGACCAAATTCAAAATTTCGAGCAATGCATCTGGGACCCGATGGAACATTTAGATCAAGCAGCGTACTTTACAGATCTGATTGAATAAATGGGGCAAACCGGGAAGGAATCTCTCTAGAACGCTTTTACTTCTAACTCGACCAATTCGAAAAACTTTGCCAAATGCAAACCGTCCATTAACGCGTGATCCACTTCAAGATTAAATGGAAGAAAATAACGTCCGTCGCGCTCATAAAAACGACCAAATACTGTTCTAGGAATGCTGTCGTCGTTGTTTTTCTTTGGGTGCTTAAAAGTAGTAAAGGTCACCCAAGGAAGGGTAGTTCCGTAAATGAGGTTGGTGCGGTCGGGCCGTGGATCTAAGGGCAGGCCTTGGGCAGCGCGCCGGGTTACCTCAGCGGTGCGGGTGATGAATTGGTCCGTAGTTTCGTTAGGCTCCCAGCGGTAATAGGCAAACGTGAACGTCTCCCCATCTTCTCGAAGAACAGAACATCCCATATCGACCGTCTCATGAAGCACTACTCCATCGCCTTTTCTTCTGAGTCGCATGGGATCATAGCTGTTCGCCACCTTTAATGTGATGTACAGCAAAGCGTGGTGAATACTCCAATCCCGCTTTCTACAGGCCAGAACTAAAGACGTAATGTCCACATCTACTTGTATACCCACAAAGGGATCCGCGAAAGACTTGAAAAAGTCGTACGATTCTTTTCGAGGCCAGCGTTCTAAATCAATTTTTTGCTCCATCTTCCAAAGATACGATTTGCCCTATCTTTAAGTTTATGAATCACGAGTCCATCCGCGAATTTGCGCTTTCCCTTCCTTTGGTTACTGAACACCTTCCCTTCGACGAATACACGCTAGTGTTTAAGGTTCATGGAAAGATGTTCCTGACGCTCGGTTTAGATGCTCAGCCGCCGCGTATGAATGTGAAAAATGACCCGGAAGTGAATATCGCTTTACGCGAACGCTACGATTGGATTATTCCAGGATACCATTCGAACAAGGTGCATTGGAATACCGTTATTGTAGATAATTACGCCGATTGGACGCTGATTCAAGAACTCATAAAAACCAGTTATGAATTGGTATGGCAAAAGCTGCCAAAGTACGTTAGAGAAGGCGGCGTTTAGTGTATTTTAGCACCCATGAAAAACATCCGTAATTTCTGTATCATCGCGCACATTGACCACGGTAAGTCAACGTTAGCGGACCGCCTATTAGACGCCACTTCATCTGTAACTGATCGCGAAAAGCAAGACCAGTTGCTAGACAACATGGATCTAGAGCGGGAACGTGGCATTACCATTAAGTCCCATGCGATACAGATGTATCATATCAAAAACGGAGAAACGTATACGATCAACCTCATCGATACTCCGGGACACGTTGATTTCTCTTATGAAGTTTCCAGGTCTATTGCGGCCTGTGAAGGTGCCTTACTTATTGTAGATGCCGCGCAGGGAATTCAAGCGCAAACCATTTCCAATCTTTACCTCGCGCTCGAGCACGATTTAGAGATCATTCCTATTCTGAATAAAATTGATCTGCCTAGCGCAAACCCGGAAGAAATTGGCGACCAGATCATCGACCTTATCGGCTGTAAACGAGAAGATATTTTATTAGCTTCAGCGAAGACGGGAAAGGGTGTTCCTGAAATTCTAGATGCTATTATCGAGCGCGTACCGGCTCCAGTTGGTGATCCAGATGGACCGTTGCAAGCCCTCATATTTGACAGTCACTACAACCCATTCCGTGGAATTGAAGCCATTTTCAAAGTGGTCAATGGTTCCATTAAAAAAGGGGAACGCGTTAAATTCATGTCCACAGGTAAGCAATACGATGCGGACGAAATTGGCGTGAATTTAATCAAGCAATTCCCTACTAAAGAGATTAAAACTGGTGATGTAGGCTATATCATATCCGGTATTAAAGAAGCGAAAGAAGTAAAGGTAGGTGATACCATAACTTCCGTTGAGCGTCCGGCTGAAAAGGGTATTGAAGGATTCGAAGAAGTAAAACCTATGGTATTCGCCGGTATTTACCCAGTGGAGACTGAGGAGTTTGAAGAGCTTCGTTCGTCCCTCGAGAAACTTCAGCTTAACGATGCATCTTTGACATTCGAAGCCGAAACCTCTGCAGCATTAGGCTTCGGCTTCCGTTGTGGCTTCTTGGGAATGCTCCACATGGAGATTATTCAGGAACGACTCGAACGCGAGTTCGACATGACGGTAATCACAACCGTTCCAAACGTAAGTTACAAGTCGTACTTAAAGAGCGACCCTGAGCGCACGGTATGGGTGCAAAACCCTACTGATTTTCCTGACCCTACCCAAATGGAGCGCATGGAGGAGCCGTTTATACGTGCACAAATCATTACGAGCGCAGACTTTGTAGGGCCCGTGATGAATCTGTGTATAGGCAAGCGCGGAATTTTAACGAATCAAACGTATTTGACTAGCGATCGTGTAGAGCTCAGCTTTGACATGCCGCTCGCTGAAATTGTTTTTGACTTCTACGACCGATTAAAAACGATCTCAAAAGGCTACGCATCCTTTGACTACCACCCAATCGGCTACAGAGAAAGTCATTTGGTAAAGGTCGATGTGATGCTCAACGGCGATCCTATTGACGCCTTAAGTGCGCTGATTCACAAAGACAATGCATACGACATTGGTAAGAAAATGTGTCTAAAGTTGAAAGAGCTTATTCCGCGTCAGCAATTTATGATTGCGATTCAAGCGGGAATCGGAAATAAAATCATTGCACGGGAAACATTGAGCGCCTTGCGTAAAGACGTTACTGCTAAGTGTTATGGTGGTGATATTTCACGTAAACGCAAACTACTTGAAAAGCAAAAAGCAGGTAAGAAGCGTATGCGTCAGCTGGGCAATGTGGAGATTCCGCAAAGCGCCTTCTTAGCAGTTCTTAAACTGAATGACTAGTAGGTAATTCGAGGACATGATTGAACCCACTATTTTGAATTTTGAAGGTGCTGTGCTTTGCGGAGCCTCTGAACGCATGTCGCTCCAAACATTTACTCCATGGACTCTTTGGCCTCGTGTGGTGCCGCGTTTAAGTCAAATTAGTAATAGAACGAGTCCGGATCTCATTTCTTTAAGGTACTTCGATGGCATTCCCGTGTTTGGACCAGAAGCGAATCCAGCCTTTACCTATTGGGGAGGAGTGGAAGTAGCAGCGCCAAATAAGGGTTTTGAGCACTTAGAAATTCCTGCCGGTACTTATGCCGTTTTCCATTACAAAGGTCTTTCTAGTGACTCTACGGTATGGCGCTACATCTACAGTCAATGGCTGCCTAATAGCGAATGGGCGCTTGACGACCGACCACACTTTGAACGACTCGGTTCAAAATACAAGAACGACGACCCTACCTCGGAAGAGGATATTTACATCCCCATTCGTCCGAAATAAAAAACCCCGTCCATTAAGGACAGGGCTTTATTCTGATCGTACGCTATTAGAGCGGACGTATGAACTTATTTGTTACTGCTCAACGAGGCGAACAGATAATCGCGATTCATGCGTGCAATGTTTTCTAACGAAATGCCTTTAGGACACTCAACTTCACATGCACCCGTGTTCGTACAGTTACCAAAACCTTCCAAATCCATTTGGTGAACCATATTCAACACACGCTCTTTGGCTTCTGGTTGGCCCTGTGGTAAAAGAGAGAACTGGCTGATCTTCGCTGAGGCGAATAACATTGCTGAAGAGTTTTTACACGTTGCAACACAAGCCCCACAACCGATACAAGTTGCAGCATCAAATGCCTTATCCGCGTTTTCTTTCGGAACTGGAATGGCATTCGCATCAATTGTGTTTCCGGAAGTATTCACACTAATGTATCCACCTGCGCGTTGAATACGGTCAAAAGCTGAACGGTCTACCATCAAATCCTTGATAATAGGGAACGCCTTAGCACGGAACGGCTCGATATAAATCGTGTCGCCACTTTTGAATTCGCGCATGTGCAATTGACATGTTGTAACCTTACGGCCTGGACCGTGCGCCTCACCGTTGATAAACAGTGAACACATTCCACAAATCCCTTCACGACAATCGTGATCAAAAACAACCGGCTCAATGCCTTCGTTGATCAATTTATCGTTCAAAAAATCCAACATTTCAAGAAAGCTCATGTCTTCCTCAACCCCGGAGATCGGGTATGTTTTCATCTCGCCCTTTTCTTGAGGGCCGTTTTGTCTCCAGATTTTTAACGTTAAATCCATAGGTCCAATTATTTGTAAGAACGTGTCTTTAATTCTACATTCTCGAAAGTCAATTCTTCTTTGTGCAGATTAGCTTCAGCCGGAACACCGGTGAACTCCCATGCACTTACAAAGGCAAAATTCTCATCATCACGGAGCGCTTCTCCTTCTGGGCTTTGGTATTCTTCACGGAAGTGACCACCACAACTCTCATTGCGCTCAAGCGCATCTTTCGCCATAAGCTCTCCCAACTCAATAAGATCAGCTACACGACCGGCTTTATCGAGCTCCGGATTCATTCCGTTTGCTGCGCCCAATACACGAACATCTGCATAGAATTCTTCGCGTAACGCTTGTATATCAGCAATGGCTTGCTTCAATCCCTTTTCATTACGAGCCATACCTACCTCATTCCACATGATCTTACCTAGACGCTTGTGGAAGAAATCTACGGACTTCGTACCGTTATTATTGATGAACTTTTCTGTGCGCTCACGAACGGCTTGTTCAGCAGCTTCAAATTCTGGGCTATCCGTTGAGATTTTTCCCGTACGAATGTCCGTACTTAAGAATTCTCCTACGGTGTAAGGAGCCACGAAGTAACCATCAGCAAGACCCTGCATCAAAGCTGATGCCCCTAGACGGTTTGCACCATGGTCAGAGAAATTTGCCTCACCTAATGCAAAACAACCGGGTACAGTGGTCATTAAGTTGTAGTCGACCCAAAGACCCCCCATGGTGTAATGCACCGCTGGATAGATCATCATCGGCTCCTTGTATGGATTAGATGCAGTAATCTTCTCATACATCTGGAAGAGGTTTCCGTATTTCGCTTCAACAACCTTCTCACCTAAGGCTTTGACCTCAGCATCAGAAGGACTTTTCAAGCCTTTAACGTGGGCTTCTTCTGCACCGTAGCGCATAATTGCAGCTGCAAAATCCAAATAAACTGCCTCTCCCGTTTTATTAATTCCATATCCTGCATCGCAACGTTCTTTTGCCGCTCTAGATGCAACATCACGAGGAACGAGGTTACCAAAGGCCGGGTAGCGACGCTCTAGGTAGTAATCTCTATGTTCTTCTGCAATGTCGTTCGGATGAAGTTTACCAGCACGGATCGCTTCAGCATCCTCCTTCTTTGCAGGCACCCATATACGGCCATCGTTACGTAACGATTCCGACATGAGTGTTAATTTACTTTGGTTCTCGCCACTTACAGGAATACAAGTAGGGTGTATTTGAGTGAAACATGGATTCGCCATATAAGCCCCTTTACGGTGCGCTTTCCATGCTGCGGTAACGTTCGAACCCATCGCATTTGTTGATAGGAAGAATACGTTTCCATAGCCACCTGTACACAACAATACAGCGTGCGCGCTATGACGTTCAAACTCGCCGGTAACTAGGTTTTTCGCGATAATACCGCGGGCCTTACCATCCACAACAACCAATTCTTGCATTTCATGACGGGCGTACATTTTCACGCGGCCCTTAGCGATTTGACGGTTGAGGGCAGAATATGCGCCTAGCAATAGTTGCTGACCAGTCTGACCTTTCGCATAGAACGTACGGCT
>CATAQZ010000125.1 GCA_949487015.1 Flavobacteriales bacterium UBA4585 | reverse complement strand
GGCATTGCTGAGCTCTTCCAGCGCGTATCAAATGCATGAAAACTAAAGGGATGCAATGTATCTGTAATTTCAATGGCTCTACCTTCGTATTCACGGATGGTATGAAAAACCTCACGTTGCGATTTAGACATGCGCTGCCCCGACTGAATCTTTTCCCAATCTGCCTTTGACACGGCACTTACATCTAGAGGGTAATAGCGTTGCTTACGAGCAAAAGTCACTCGAAGCTTAATGGGGTAGATAGGATCTTTAGAGCCGGCGTTTTTTATCAAAGCGCGACGCGTATCTAAAACAACCTTAACAGCTAATGTGCTCATAAATCAAAATTTGCATACAATTTGCATACAAATCTAACGCAAATGACCGTGACCAACAAAAACCACTAATTAAACAAATTACATAAACTGTTGAATATCAACTGATAAAAGTTGTTTATTTGAATTAACGTTAATCAATGGCAATGGCTATTTTACGACTGTTAATCAGAGGGTCCTTGGTTCGAGCCCAAGAGGAGGAGCAACAGAAAGCACTTGTTAGCAATAACAGGTGCTTTTTTTATTCTGTAAGGCTAGTCGCCTATTTTTCATCATCGGAGCTTGAAAGACAAGCCCGCTCGTAAAATCGGTCCAGCGCTCAACTGCTCCCCTAAAGAATAGCCCGCTGTTTTGTAGCCGGCTTGTAGTGTAGCTCCAAGCAGTGAATATGACCCGTAATCCGTTAAGAAATCATAATTCGCAGTAATGTTGAACAAGCCTCCAAGTCCACTGTTCCTCACCAAAACGTCGTCAGAGTAAAAATCAATTTGCGGTTGGTCCCAGAACTCTGTTACAACGTTAAAAGACAGCCGATCTGTTGGCTTGAGGTTCCAAGCTCGTGCACCTACTCTCCACGAGGAATAGAACGTTCCATCGCCGTGACTAAATGAAGTTTGGTATAATTGTTTTCCTTTTTTGAAATAGCTCTGGTATACCAATTCAGGCCCGTAAGGGGTGTATTCAAATCTGAACCGAGGAAGAAGGCCAACATTATCACTTATTGGAATGAACTTTACTTTAGTCGAGCGTTTCCCGTAGAATAAGTAGTCATAAAAAAGAGACTTAAAAGCATAAAAATTTATAGGATCCGTCAGTAGTGCAAACAATGAGATTGTCCGCATACGAGATTGTGTTAGACTTTCTCTCTGAAAATAAAATTCGTTAATGTTGCGACGATAAGTATTCGGATCGCCAAATTCATTTTTTACGAAAGCGGTATACCCGGGCATGTCGTTACTCCCATATAAGTAGGCTGCAGCAAAATTATAATTTAGACTTCCGTCAAGTAAGAAGTTCTTTCGCATGATGTCTGAAACGACCATATTTGCCTCCGAACCTCCCATCCCCATAAGGAGTCGCTCTTGATTCGTAGCGTCCTCCAGCCCTTCTAAGCGTATAAACGAAAACTCGTTGCCAAACGGCGGGGGTGGATTATAGGTGATTCCTATTATATTTCCCTGTGCCTGAAGTGCCCTATATCCATGACCAAATCGTTCGTGATTCATCGTCATGATGTAATCAGTTAAAACATAATTTGTCAGTAGTAGTTTCGAAAATCGGTACGCTGTGTTTATCACTTGACTTCCGCTTCCCTCTTGCTTGATTTTTGTTGGAAATAGGAGTGTGTCCACGAAATCGGTGGCATGAAAACATGCATTAATGTTTTCTCCAGAATAAAATTGGCCTTTTTGCGACTCACAAGTACAGGTATAACGCGACTGGGCTTTACCAAGAAAACAAGTGAAAATGATCATCAATAAGGCAGCCTTTATTTTATCCATCTTCAGATTTTTAGAATACATTCGAATATATGACTATAAAACCACTGTTAGCGACCCTCCTCTTCGTATTAACCTTAACCAATTGTTCCCGTGAAAATTGTGAGGATTGGTATGAAGGTGACGATTGCAGTACTCAACAAAGAGATAAGTTTTACGGTGTCTACATAGGCGTTCTTAAGACTTATGACCCCCAGGGAGGCCTGGTTTCGGAAGGACCTATTGATCTTACGATTGAACAAGGCAGTGAGATTAATGAGCTTCGCTTAACCAATCAACCGGACTGTGTTTTTGTTTTGACTACTACTGGTGAAACAGGGTTTACTATCCCTAATTATAATGGAGGTACTGGCGGCACTGTTAATGGTGAAGGCGGTTTTAACGGTAAAACAGTTTTCTTTATTATCGAGGGTGCGACTGGCTCTTCTCAATTTTTCGGGTCGAAATAACAGGTTCTTTTTTAGCTCAGTATAATGTCCAAGAAAATCTTCTACCCACTTCTACTGTTACTCATTCCTTTTATTGGAACCCTATTCTCTAGTGATGTGAACTGGGACATTTTTGACTTCATCGTTATGGGTTGCCTATTGATACTGTTTGGGACAGGGCTAAGATTAGTACGCACCAAAACAAGGAGTTCAAAAACCCGCATCCTAGGCATATTTCTATTGACGTTACTTTTTCTTGCGGTCTGGGTTGAGTTAGCCGTAGGGTTTTTTTCAAGTTGTTTTTCAGGAATCTAATTCCATCATCCAATCGCATTGTCCCATTCGCGCACGTTTGAATGATCAACATCACCCATAAAGATATCGTTCCTCTATGTATCTTAGCTCTAGATGCGCACTACCTCATACCTCCTGTCCGCTTTACTGTTTCCACTGTTTTCTGTGGGACAAACGTTCGTACAACCTCAACCCAACGAAGCCTTTCTACAAAGCGAAGTTGCAGAAGTACATATCACCGTCTCTCAAAGTGATCTCAACACATTGCTCGGAGACAGTCTGTTTAGTGAGCATCACTTTCCTGGGGTATTTCGCTATGAAAGCTCCACGTTCTCTGACACCATACAAAACATAGGATTTAGAGTTCGAGGCAACACTTCTCGTAATGCAAAAAAGAAGGGTTTTAAAGTCTCTTTTAATGAATACACGACGGGACAAAAATTCAAGGGCATCGAAAAAATGAACCTCATTGGCCAGCACAACGACCCTTCACTATTGCGGTACTGGACCAGTCTTTATTTTCTTCAAAGACACCACCTTATTGCCTCGCGAACGAGCTTTGTGAAACTCTTTATAAACGGCGACTACCGCGGCGTGTACCTTAATGTAGAACACATCGACGACGAGTTTCTTCAAAAGCGATTTATTGACGATGATCATGGTAATCTATACAAGGCCAGCTGGGGTGCAGATTTGAATTATTGGGGTGCCAATGCCAATTCCTATAAAAGCGTTTACGAACTGAAAACCAATAAAGATTCAAACGATTACGGCGCATTCATCTCGTTTTTAGACTCACTCAACAACCTCAGCGATGACGATTTCCCGTGTTACATGGAACGCAATTTTGAGGTCAACCATTACCTTAAAACATTGGCCGCAGAAATCATTATAGGACACTGGGACGGCCATGCTTACAACAAGAATAACTTTTACCTCTACCGCCAACCTTCCAACGGAAAGTTCGTCTTCATTGAATACGATCTGGACAATACCTTCGGTATCGATTGGTTTGGGATAGACTGGGCTAATAGAGACCTTAACACATGGCACCAAAGCAACCGCCCGCTCGTTGAACGTCTTCTTGAAATCCCCTATTACAAAGATGTCTTTAATGCACACCTCGATACCCTACTTACGGATTTAGATACCTCGAATTGGTATTCCGATTTAGAGGCACAGCAAAACTTGATTAAAAGTGCCGTGCAATCCGACACCTATTACCGTAAAGATTATGGGTTCCAATTTTCGGATTTCTTAGACGCTCTTGACGACAATTACGGTGCCCATGTGAAAATGGGACTCGCTGAATATCTAGACGAGCGAATCACAAGCGGCCTAAACCAATTCAATTGGATAGGCAATCTAGAGCCTCCTTGCGATGAATTGCCCATCGAACCGGAGCGCCAAATCATTAAAATTGTCGACTTTATTGGCCGCGAAACCCAGTTCAGAACAGACATTCCATTGATCATAATTTACGACGACGGCAGCGTGGAAAAAACGATGATGTGGGGTAATTAAATTGTTTCCTCGGTATTCTTTAGTACTAAAACGGCACTTTTCAATGTATTAACATACTAATAATGAAGCCGTTGTTTTTCTTGATGGAAAATTAGTATATATTACTTGTACTAAACAAAACCATCATGAAAACAAAAACCATTATCACCCTTATTGGGGCGCTCAACGTGCTCCAGGGAATCGGCTTCATTTTCGGAGGCGAAACATTAACAAAACAATCTTTTCCTGAAGACATGCTCACTGGTGGAGGTGCTGTGGAGGTAGGCACCGCCATGCACTGGCCATTAGGCGTTGCATGTATCGTTATCGGGATCATTCTCTTTTCGACAAGAAGTCTTCCGTTGAATGAAGCTAAGAAGGTATTACTCTATACCGGTTTCGCTTATACCTTCTTCTTAATTAACGGGTTGCTGCAGCATTTTACTACCCCCGTAAATGTGCCAATGCAAGCATTAGGACTGATCGCGTTTCTCGCCGCATTGTCCTTTTACTCTTCTAGAACAGCTAAATCCTAATAGTAACTTAAACTTTCAAGACCATGGAAATTTTAATTATCGCAATTGTAATCTCTGCCATAAGTATTTATGGTGCAGTAATGTTAAAACGCTTGTACTTCTTACTGGGGTACTTCTTATTCTCGATACTCGCATTAGCGTCGCTTATACCCACATATAATGATGATAAAATGCTTGCACTTACCACCATTGCGCTCTTTCTAGTGATGGGTATCATCTCATTTCCCGCTAAAAAGAATATTTCAGACTACGAGATGAACGAGGAAGCTAAGCCTTTGGTAAAGTCGTTTATGATCAAAACACTTTTTTCATTAAGTGCAATAAACATCATTGCTATTTTCCTTGTAAAGTTTGATCCTAATATGCCTGAAGGCAT
>CATAQZ010000124.1 GCA_949487015.1 Flavobacteriales bacterium UBA4585 | reverse complement strand
GGAAGTTGCTGAGCTTGAGCTGTCCAACCTGTAACAACTAATGCGAGTGTAAATACTAACTTTTTCATGATTAGAAGTTGTTTAAGATGGTTACCGCCGATTTCACCCGTATCTCATTATTGTGGGTCAACACAAAATAATACGTTCCGTCCTCAAGTGCAGAACCACCGTCGGTCGTTCCACCCCATGCGTTGTTGTAAACCTCCTGATTGAAAACTGGTGTACCCCAACGCGTATATACTGTGAATTCGCAATCGTCTCCTGCAGTGATGCCACTAAGATCCAGTACATCATTACGTCCATCGCCGTTAGGGGTAATGACGTTTTGAATGTTTCCGTAGGTAGTGGAATAAATAATTGCAGAATCTTGCTCAATAACAAATACCTGCACGCTCGCTGTGTCCTCACATCCATTGAGATCTTCAACTTGTATGAAGTACGTTATTGTATCGACAGAAGGCAAAGCCTCTGTGCTTGAAGACTGCTGGTTACTGTAATACGAAGGCGCATCCGCGAACCAGTAATAGGATACCCCGCCTGTAGCTGATAATACCGTCGATTCTCCGGGAGAAATTACCGGCGGATTAGCAGAGGCAGAGGCAACTAACGTATAGTTGTAAATGTCTAACGTGTCAACCGTAATACATTGGTTTATTCCGATGGCTTCAATCACATATTGACCTGGTACGGAAAGGAAGTTCTGTTTTCCTGTATAAAAACCTCCATTCCATGCAAAGTTCAACGCGTTGCTTTGCAGACTTACTAAAACGCTATCGTAAACACATATACCCAAAGAATCTCCAGGTTGAATGAGTATGGACGGGAAATTCACGAAATTGATGGTCTGCTCATTGGTAATAAATGAACAAGCCTCATTTGTAATGAATAATCTGTAATCTGCAGTATCAGCTACGATGGAGGTATCTACTACCATCCAAGGCATGGTGTCATTAGCTAAATTCAACCAACTGTTCGATCCCGAAGGATAGGCGATTTGCCATTGGTATTCCCAGGTGCTTCCTAATACTGTGTCTTGTGCAGTAAGTAACGCTGAATCTGTTAAACATAATGTATTCGAGGGTAAGTTTTGCCATGGCCAATTCTGAACTACTGTTGAGGTAGTAGGAACCGTATCGACAATTACTGTAAAGACTTTTGAAGTATCCTTACAGCCACCAGGTAAAGAGGTTACCTCTAAGTACCAAGTTCCAGAAGTATCAACGGTTATAAAATTTAACGTGTCATCCAAAACTGGATACATTACTGGTTGACCAAATATATTTACGCTGTCGTCTTTTAACCATTGGTATTCAAAACCCAGGATTCCAGGAGCTGGAAAACCAAAATGCTCGAGGGTGGCAATGGTACCTTTACACATGCGAATAGAATCTATACCAACAAAATTAATTCCTGCACCACCCTGTGCAAAAACTGCAGCTGAAGGCAAATACGAATTCACCACTGTATCCATTGAAGTCGCATCACAAAGATTAGAACTCACTTCAACTCCATAGGTTCCTGAAGCAATCACGAAAAGTGTATCTCCCGTTTCCCCTGCAATTGGGGCACCGCCACTAAGCCATTGGTAGCTATACGATTGACCAGTAGGAGGTGCATCCACTACAAGTAAGGCTGTATCGCCTTCGCAGAAGGTTAGCTCACCGGCCTTATCAAACCAGTTGAACGCTGAAAAACCTGTCTGCGGATTCGCACCGATAATTACATTATCAATAGTGTCGCTGACTAAAACTGGATTAGAGCTCAGCATTCTAAATTTATACACGCCTTGCGTAGCATTATCAGGTACGAGCACATCTATTTCATTTCCTACGCTAACTCCATAGGCCAACAAAGCATTAGTACTAACGAAATTTCCAGAGAAGTTTCCACTAGCATCACTCATTTCAACTGAAAAGGTGTTTCCGATGTTGAATGGCGAGGTGATATCAAAGCTGAATACAATCGTATCCGCCTGGCAGGCTTGCAGACTTAGAGATTCATTCGAAGTAGACTGGGCATAACCAGACCAAGCGAATCCGAAGAGTGCTAATGAGAGTATAAGTTTTCTCATATCAGGTATTTGGGTTAATAATTAGAGCTCTAACAAAAGTTAAGCTCATATTGTTGCTAATTTCGCACTTGAAACGCAATAACCGTGCTACGTTTACTCAATTATCCCGTTATTCTATCAACAATCTTGCTGTTATGACATCTATTGAATTCGATAAAATCAAAGCCGAGCTCCTAAAAGTCGCGCACCTGAGCGGTAAAGAAGTACAGAAACGGACCGTGGAGGTGCT
>CATAQZ010000123.1 GCA_949487015.1 Flavobacteriales bacterium UBA4585 | reverse complement strand
ATTTTGTAGTCTAAAGTGAAGTTATTGATGGTACGGTCTTCAATGGCCGTCCAATCTTTTAATTCGCGTTGCGCAACCGGGTTTAAGCTCACGCCACCTTTCAACCAATAGTCACCCGCTGAAGCAACTACGTTGCCGTCCGCATCATACTCATCTTCTGCATAACGTACCGGATAGATAGGAAGTGCTCTTGACATGGCTTCACCGAAACCACCGGACCATGCCGCATCAATTCTATTGTTGATTCCTCGTGAAATTGAAGTGCTGATGCCCAATTTTAGGTTTGAAGCCAAATTGTAATCCACATTGAATCGACCCGAGATTCGTTCATAGGAGTTTCCGGCTAAATAACTGTGATTGTCATTGTACGACAAGCCTGCATAGAAGTTACCGCCTTTAAAACCTTTAGAAGCTGAGAAATCATACCCCTGCTTGACACCTGTACGTATCGTTTCTTGAATCCAATCGGTTCCTTCAAAGGCTTGGGCCTCTGCCCAGCTCATTCTATTCCCTGGTAATTGTGGCACCCCAACATTTCCGTCGTTTACCCATGCCTCTTCATACAACTGGAGGTATTCTTCTTTAGACGCCATATTAGGCAAAGCCGTCGGTGCACTGATCCCCGTACGTGCTGAGAAATTATACGTCAACTTCTTTGTTTTACCTCTTTTCGTAGTAATCAGAACTACCCCGTTAGACCCACGAGAACCGTAGATACCTGTTGCGGCAGCATCTTTTAATATTTCGACCGATTCAATATCGTTCGGGTTAATCGTCGCCAAAGGGTTCGTATTAAAGCCCCCACGGTTTCCGTTCAAAAAGTAGTCCTGTGTAATTGGAATTCCATCGACCACATATAATGGATCGCCACCTGCAGAAATGGAGGCCACACCACGAACACGGACCATGGATCCAGAACCGGCAATTCCTGAACCGGTGATGACCTGAACCCCCGCTGCCTTACCTTGAATAGCGTTTTCAAAAGACGGCGTAGGAATATCTGTAAGTTCCTTCGATTTTAGACTTACTACAGAACCGGTTAGGTCGCGTTTACGCGCCACACCATAACCCACAACCACCACTTCATCAAGCTGCGTTTGCGACGGCTTCATTACGACATTCACGACCTTATTGCCTTGAACAGCAACGGTTTTTGTGATCGGCTCGTAACCGATAAAACTGTAGGTAATGTTGTGTGTTCCCTTGGGAAGATTAAGGGTGTATTGACCATTATAATCGGTCATGGTTCCGTTTTGATTCTCTACGGCAATGACGACTGAAGGCAATCCTTCATTGTATTCGTCTACTACTGTTCCAGTAACCGTCTGTGCTACAATTGACTGGGCGAAGAAGAAACTAAAACAGAAGAGTAAAAAACGAGAGGTGCTTTTCATCTGCTTACGCTTATTAAGTTATAAAGTCAAATGTACACTTAAAGCGCCTTCAAGTAAAGCCTCAAGCGTGGACTCGTTAACAGAATACGCCCAATATTTATCCTAAACAATACCGGTTTTAGAGAAAAACGGGAAATTAAACCTTGATACGGTACAATCGAGCTGGCTTGTGCAACACATTGTCTTGCTTTTCATCCGTGGCTTCAACGAGTTTTTCGCGAACAACTTTTTTCCGAAAATTCCTCTTGTCCAATTCCTCTTGAGTGATCGCTTCGTGCAACTGCTGCAACTGATTCAGAGTAAACTTCTTCGGAAGCAGTTCATAACCGCTCTTATTCAATTCAAAATGCCGCTGCAATTTCCACAATGCAACCTCAACAATCTCATTGTGATCAAACGCTAATTCTGGAACGTCCTGAATATCACACCACAATGCTTCACCGGCAAAACTCGCTGGATTGGGAACAAAGTCATCCATCTTCACTAGGGCATAATAAGCGGTCGTGATCACGCGCTCTGAAGGATCCTTCCGATACAATTCCAACCACTTTCTATCCTTAGGATCGTTTACACGACCGGGATCGCCAAAAGTGTGGCACTGCTTTAACGTTACATTTCTTAGCGTAGCCAATTCATACAACACTCGATCTGCAGCGTCGTCTAAGCTTTCGTTTTTTAAAATCAAATCTCCAGGTAAACGTTTTCTCAACATCCCCTGGCCAATATCCTTCTCTTCAATCAGTAAGACATTGAGCTTTTCGCCATCAAAACCGAAGATAACGCAGTCTACACTGATGTTCGAATTAAGTTCAAATTGCTGTGGCATAGCGGTGTTTGCTTGTATTTAGGTAAAATATGCAGCTTTTAAAGATAATGACAAAAAATTAATAAGTGTAACATTTACACTTAGTTATTACCTTTGTGCCTATGTCTACAGAAATTAACAACATCGCAGTTCTTACTTCCGGGGGCGACGCACCTGGAATGAACGCCGCTATTCGTGCGGTTACCAGGACCGCTTTATACCACGGTAAAAGGGTCTTCGGCGTCTACCGCGGTTACGAAGGCATGATTGAAAACGATATCGTCGAGCTTTCGACCACTAGCGTGAAGCACATTCTTGCGCTTGGTGGAACGTTCCTAAAAAGTGCCCGTTCACAGGAATTCAGAACTCCAGAGGGTCGTGCTAAGGCTGCCCAGAATCTTCGCGAAAGAAACATTGATGCACTCGTTGTGATCGGAGGTGACGGATCGTTTACCGGAGCCCTAAAGCTCGCAGAAGAGCACGGCATCAAAGTGATCGGAGTACCGGGCACCATCGATAATGATTTATACGGCACCGACTACACCATAGGTTACGATACGGCTACGAACACTGTAATCGAAAGCGTTGATAAAATCCGTGATACCGCTTCTTCGCACAACCGCTTGTTCTTAGTGGAGGTTATGGGAAGAGATACGGGATACATAGCCGCTTCAACCGGTCTTGCTACCGGTGCCTTAAGCATTATTCTTCCGGAAAAGAACAACACCTATGAAGAGCTGTTTGCCGACCTGCGCAGCGCTCAGGCGAATAAAAAGACGTCAAACATTATCATGGTTGCTGAAGGCAATCATTTAGGCGACATCTTTGAAATTGCATCCGCCGTTCGAAAAGAATTCCCGTCCATCGACGTTAAAGTGACCACCTTAGGACACACGCAACGCGGTGGTTCTCCTTCTACCAACGACCGTGTTTTAGCTTCCGTTTTGGGGCATTACGCAATCAAAGGTTTAATGGAAGGGCAAGAAAAGGTCATGTCGGGAATGATTAATCAAAAAGTAGTTTTTACGCCGCTGGGAGATGCTATTAGCAAAACCACGGAATTGGACTACGAAATGCTAACTATTGCTAAAATTCTAGCCACATAACACATCAAACTATGAGTACAAAAATCGCAATCAACGGCTTTGGCCGCATCGGACGTTTAACTTTTCGCAACCTTATCGAGAGTGATAAAGTTGAGGTAGTCGCCATCAATGACCTCACGGCAGTAGATATGCTTGCACACCTTTTGAAGTACGACAGTGCACACGGTCGTTTCAATGGAACCGTAACGCATACTGAAAACAGCTTAATCGTGAATGGTAAAGAAATTACCGTTTACGCGCAGCGTGATCCTGAAACCCTTCCTTGGGGTGAGATCGGTGTTGACCTTGTTATTGAGTCTACAGGATTCTTCCGTGACGCGGAAGGCATGGGGAAACACATCAAAGCAGGTGCTAAAAAAGTTGCATTGAGTGCGCCAGCGTCGGGTGATAT
>CATAQZ010000122.1 GCA_949487015.1 Flavobacteriales bacterium UBA4585 | reverse complement strand
TGCAAGGCATAGCGAATGTGGGCTTTACCGCGTGGAAGATCGAAGTGTCGTTCAGCTCGGAATTGGACCCGGGCACGTTGAAAAGTTCCTTTCTTATCGCCTTGCGTATCGAAGATCAGGTAGTGGCGAAGTTCCGTACCGATATCCCATTTTTTATTGACCGATTTTGTGAATTCTAATTCTGTCAACCACAAGTCGTTCGACGTTCCGGTTCGGTATTGCCCACTAGAAGTTAAACTCCAAGCTTCGGAGAGGTCCGTTCGGTGGCCTATTTTCATCCAGGCCATTGCCTCTGTAGCGCTCTGAGCGATCGCGATTTGCGCCACTAAAAGGGCACAGAAAAGAAAACTATTTTTCATAGTATACCTGGATTTGAGCCGTTCCCAACGCATAATCTACTTTTGAAATGTGCACGCGCACGACCGTTACCTGCATTTGCTCCGCCAGTTTAGAAATTTTGGCATCAAACACCGCTTGGTCCAATTCTGCGACGGGAAGCGTCACATTAATCTTCTGAAAGGACGGTTCTTGCTGCTCCTCAATGAGTAAAAAACGCTCAAGTAAATAGATAAAGCCTAAAACAAGCGTATTTACCACAACCAATTCCAACCAGCCTTCTGCACCTGATGACAATGCGTTAATGACCGCAATTCCAATAGATGCGAATAAATACGTCATCTCCTGCGGACGAAGCGCCTCCGTCCGGTAACGAACGATACCAAAAACCGCAAACATTCCTATGGCCATTCCGATCTGCATGTCGAACGTCCGAAGCGCGTGTGCTAAGAAGAAAACCACCACAGAAATAATAAAGAAGCTGTAGACATTCTTGCGCGATTCAGGCGCATGCTTGCTCACAATACGCATCTGAACAAGATTAAAAATCAGGGTGAGCGCGAAGCGCGTCAGTAATTCTAGAAGTGCGTTATCTGAAAATGCGGTCATGTAACTAAAATGTTAAGTGGTAAATATACCGAAATTGATCCTTTATGTACGGCGGCTACAGCAGACTGGAAACGTGCCAAATTTCGCGTCATCAGTACTCAGAAAATCCATCGTATTTTAAGGGCATGAAAACCTGCATTCGCTTACTCTTTCTTCTGCTTGTACTGGCTTCGTGTGACCGGGATTATGCCGCGCACAGCTTGCCCATGATCGAAATTTACACGAACAGCGACATTCGACCGGACGTAAAAATAAACGGGGAAATGACCCTTTTTCTAGAGGGCGAAAAAATACTAGAAAGCAGTATTGGTGTGGAATACAGAGGAAGTACGTCCTACCGTATGAGCGATAAAAAATCCATGAGTATAGAAACCCGGATTGGGGGTGAGGCAAGGAACCAGAGTCTTTTAGGTTTACCCGCAGAATCGGACTGGGTTTTGATGGGTCATGTCTTTAGAGCAAACAATGCCGACGACTTTTATGCCTTTGACCCCACCTTAATGCACCATTACATTTCCTATGAATGGGCTCGAAATATGGGCCAATACGCCAGTCGCTGCCGCTGGGTAGAGGTTACCGTAAATGGGGAGTATTTGGGGATTTACGTTCTCATGGAAAAATTAAAAGCCGACGCACAGCGCATCGATGTAGGAGACCCTAGCGGAACCAAACTTCCAGGAATTACCGGCGGCTACATCTTAAAAATAGATAAAACCTCTGGAGACGGTCCTACCGGTCAACCGATCGAGTATTACAATACGAATTGGGGCGACGATGCGGTGTACAAAAGCAGCAACAGCTTCCGATCCCACTACGACATCTACGGTGACACCCTAGGAATAGAACCGTTCCGTCCTCCGTACCACGATCAGCAATGGCGCGAGACTTATTTCCTGTACGAGCACCCCGGGCCTGGAGAAATGAACTATGAGCAACGCACGTACATACAAAACTACCTCCATGACTTTGAAAAAGCGCTTGCCGAAGAAACCTTCACCGGCAATGAGCGCAGGTATTTGGACTACATAGATTTGGAGAGTTTCGTGGACGGTTTTATCATTAATGAATTGGCCGGAAATATCGATGCGTATAGAATTTCAACCTTCCTTCACAAACCGAAAAATGGTAAACTTCGCTTCGGGCCCGTATGGGATTTCAATATCGGATACGGCAGGCAAGGTCGTGTCCCTTGGGACGATTGGATCGCGAATTACAACGACCACGTTACCTCAGACGCTTGGATGGTCCCCTTTTGGTGGCAAAGCTTTCTGCAAGATCCTGTTTTTCAACAAGCTGTGAAGTCTAGATGGACTGAGCTGCGCGCCACGGTACTGTCCGATGGTGCTGTTTTGGGCCTTGTAAACGAAACCGAATCGTACCTCGTATCCCACGGAGCCGTGGCGCGCAACTACAACAAATGGCGCACCTCCAACGGCAATACGGTAGACCACGCCAATGAAGTCGAATTCTTACGAAATTACCTCAACCAGCGCCTCAGCTGGATGGATGGGGAAATTGGCAGTTGGTAAGACCCGCAAATCCTCAATTTAGCTGTAATTTGCACTGGTAAATTTGCATCCACTATGAGCACACC
>CATAQZ010000121.1 GCA_949487015.1 Flavobacteriales bacterium UBA4585 | reverse complement strand
TGTGCTGATGTTGGGAGGGAAATACCTCCACAATCACGGTACACTACAAGTGTAAACTGATACTTACCGTTGGGTTTACATTTCCATACAATTTCGCCACCCAAAAGGTGAGAAGCATATCCCTGAAAAGACAACAAGGAAAGTACTGCAATGGCTAGAAAACGTCTCAAATTCATAATAGTCAGGTTGAACATCGAAAATAGGTCATTTTTTCATGAGAAAAAAGCCTTTCATTTATTGGCTTACGAACAATGAGTAAACGACATAACTCATTGATTTACAATAATATTAGTTGATTTTTTACCGCTTCGAAATCTTATTGAAAGAAATTGCACGTTGACGACTGCACTTATGACGGCCTACTTCAAAGTCTCGTTTTGCAATATGCTTTGTTCCACGTCCTTGAACCCGAGCACGCCACATGCGCCAGGATTTAGGCTTCATTTGGTTTCGCATCAGTGCAATAGTTTCAGCCTCTGAGATACCAAATTGGGCAGTTATTGCATCAAAAGGTGTTCGATCTTCCCAAGCCATTTCAACTATGCGATCTACTTCTCTTTCGGTAAGTTTTTTAACTACGGCAGAACCTTTCAATGTGTGGAATCGTTTTACAGTTATGCACAAGAAACAAAACCTGCCAGAAAAAGTTTGCGCCACGTGCGGCAGACCCTTCACATGGCGCAAAAAATGGGAGCGAGATTGGGAAAACGTCAAGTACTGCAGTAAGCGCTGCAGTAGCAAGAAATTACTTGTATAAGTTTCTGGAAATCACCACTTTTTGAATTTCAGAAGTTCCCTCTCCTATGGTACAGAGCTTACAATCTCGATAGAATTTCTCTACAGGATAATCCTTCGTGTAGCCATAGCCTCCAAAGACCTGAACGGCCTCATTTGCTACCTCTGTTGAAATCTCTGAAGCATATAATTTGGCCATGGCACTTTCCTGTGTCATGGGTTTACTCTCTTCTTTCAAAGCGCCCGCATGGCGAGTCATTAGTTCTGCCGCATAGACTTTAGTCGACATTTCTGCGAGTTTAAAACTCACTCCTTGAAACGAGCGAATTTTCTTACCGAACTGTACCCTTTCATCTGCATAGTTTATAGCCGCATCCATTGCACCACGGGCAATACCAACAGAAAGTGATGCAATCGAAATACGTCCACCGTCTAATATTTTCATAGCTTGAATAAAGCCGTCTCCAACCTTACCCAGAATATTTTCTTTGGGTACGCGACATTCGTCAAAGAATAAGCAAGCCGTCTCTGAGGCGCGCATGCCCAATTTATTTTCTTTCTGTCCCGCTGTAAAACCGGGAGTACTCTTCTCAACTACAAATGCCGTCATCCCGTGGGAATCGCCTTTTTCGCCTGTTCGTGCAATGACCACAGCAATCTCAGAGCTAATGGCATGGGTAATCCAATTTTTAGAACCGTTCAATACATAATGATCTCCATCTAAGACGGCTGTAGTATCCATACCTCCTGCATCCGAACCCGTTCCAGTCTCCGTAAGACCCCAGGCGCCGATCCATTCAGCAGTAGCCAACTTCGGTAACCATTTCTTCTTCTGCGCTTCAGTTCCAAACTGCATAATATGGCCTGTACAAAGCGAATTATGTGCTGCAACAGATAGCCCTATTGAACCACAAACTTGTGCGATTTCATCAATTATCGTGATGTATTCCTGGTAGCCGAGACCAGCACCGCCATACTCTTCTGGCACAAGAACACCCATGAAGCCCAACGCACCCATTTCCTTAAACAAGGGAACAGGAAAGTGTTGACTTTCATCCCACTCCATGACATGAGGTCGTATGTTTTTCTCTGCAAAATCTTTGGCCGATTGACGCACCATTTCCAGCATTTCCTGGCGCTCATCACTGAGTTGAATTCTCATAAAATTGGTTTCTGTTGAAAGGTTTGGCAAGATAACAAAGAAGCCCGCTTGGTGTTTGCGAGCTTCTATATTTTTTTAAACCGATTCAATATTGACTAGCTGTCTTTTAACAACTTCTTGTATTTGAATCGCGTAGGTTCTGTACGACCAAGTCGCTTCAGTTTATTCTCTTCATATTCACTAAAACTACCTTCAAAAGAATATACCTCTGAATCACCTTCAAACGCTAAAATGTGCGTACAAACGCGGTCTAAGAACCAACGGTCGTGCGAAATAATTACAGCACATCCTGCGAAGTTCTCCAAAGCTTCTTCCAAGGCTCTTAATGTATTGACATCTAAATCATTAGTAGGCTCATCCAAAAGTAAAACATTACCCCCTTCTTTAAGTGCCATAGCAAGGTGAAGGCGGTTGCGTTCACCTCCTGAAAGCACCCCTACTTTTTTGCTTTGATCACCGCCTGCGAAATTGAATCGGCTCAGATATGCACGAGCATTTACGCGCTGGCCACCAAGCAGTACCTCCTCTGTTCCCTCTCCGACTACTTCGAAAATGGTTTTTTCAGGATTCAACTTTTCGTGACTTTGATCGACGTACGAAATCTGAACCGTCTCTCCCACATCAAAAGCGCCTGCATCCGGCTGTAACTGGTCCATGATCATTTTAAAGATCGTGGTTTTACCTGCACCGTTTGGACCGATGATTCCAACTATCCCTGCCGGAGGCAGTGAGAAATTCAAATCGTCATACAGTAATTTCTCGCCAAATCCCTTTTTAACGTTTTTCGCATCAATGACATTGGTACCTAATCTAGGCCCCGCCGGAATAAAGATTTCAAGCTTGCTTTCTTTCTCTTTTTGCTCCTGAGACAACATGCTTTCGTAGTTGTTCAAACGTGCTTTGCTCTTGCTTTGACGTCCTTTAGGGTTCATGCGCACCCACTCGAGCTCGCGCTCTAAAGTTTTGCGACGTTTTGAAGCTTGCTTCTCCTCTTGCGCCATACGCTTGGTTTTCTGATCAAGCCAAGAGCTGTAATTCCCCTTCCAAGGAATCCCCTCTCCGCGGTCCAATTCTAAAATCCATCCCGCTACATTGTCTAAGAAATATCGATCGTGCGTGACCGCAATAACGGTCCCCTTATATTGCTGTAAGTGCTGCTCTAACCATAAAATACTCTCTGCATCCAAATGGTTGGTAGGCTCATCTAATAAGAGGACGTCGGGTTGCTGCAATAAAAGTCGGCAGAGTGCTACACGACGAGCCTCCCCACCTGAGAGGTGGTCAACTAATTGGTCCGATGGTGGACAATTCAACGCATCCATCGCGCGGTTCAACATCGTCTCTAATTCCCATGCATTCGTCGCATCAATCTGATCTTGAAGCACCGCTTGACGAGCCATCAACTGCTCCATCTTATCCGGGTTTTCATATACTTCAGGCAAACCAAACTGGTCATTGATGCTGTTGTATTCATCTAAAACGGCTACGGTTTCAGCAGCGCCTTCTTTGACAATATCTAAAACTGTTTTGCCTTTTTCTAACTGAGGCTCTTGCTCTAAATATCCAACGGTATAGCCGTGTGCAAAAACCACATCACCTTGATAGCTTTTTTCTACTCCGGCAATAATCTTTAAAAGTGTCGATTTACCCGAGCCATTTAAACCTAAGATGCCTATTTTGGCTCCATAGAAGAAAGAGAGATAAATGTCCTTTAATATAGCTTTGTTGTTGTGAGGAAGGACTTTGCTCACTTTGGACATCGAAAAAATGACCTTCTGACCGTCGTCTGACATGTATAAACGTATTTCTAATTTAGTACTGATTCTTCTTGCGTTGTTTGCTTTTAACGGCAAGACGCTATCTGCCCAAAGTTACATATTGAAAGGGACTGTAGTAGATAGAGATTCAACTTTTGCATTGCCAAATTCACATGTGGTCAATAATAGGACATTCATGGGTACCGTTTCAAATGGAATCGGTTACTTCGAGATTCCCGTCGCTAACGGCGACACGCTCGTTTTATCAAACATTGGGTACCAATTCAAATATGTGCCCATCGACAGCTCGCTCTGTGCTGCACTTGCTGCTGGCGAAGAGCAAGTCCTCAAACTTATACCTCGGAATTACTTGTTAGATGAAGTAAGTATTTACGCAATTACCTCTAACAATCCACGCACCATGCCGCAGCGTAGCCCTCGCGTTCCATCAAACGCGGATATTCGGATACCTGAGGCAGTTGCACCCACGCTCGCAAATCCTTTAGACTTTTTGTATTACAGCTTCGGAAAGCGCCCACAGCAATTGGCCGCATTAAGAAAATTGCAGCAGGAAGATTACTACCGCAGAAAGTTAGAGGAGGGAAATAATCGGACCATTTTGGAAGATTTAACCGGCATTCCAAAAGAGGAAATGGAGGCGTTCATGTTCTATTGCAAATATTCGGAAACCCAGATTCGAACCTTCAATGATTATCAATTCCTCGTTTCACTGCTTCTTTGTTACGAAGAATACGAAAGAGAAAAAGCCCAATTAGAAACCGAAGAGTCCCTAAAACGCTAAAACCATGGAACACCAACAATACTTAGAGCAGAATCGCGCGCTTTGGGACCATTGGGCAAGTCTGCACCCACAATCTGCTTTTTACAATAACGCTTCATTCATAGAACACCAGCAATCACTCCACTCCATAGAACGGAATGTATTGCCAAATTTAAAGGGTAAAAGCGTACTCCACCTGCAATGTCACTTTGGACAGGATACCATCAGTCTAGCGACCTTAGGTGCATCCCGCGTTGTAGGTCTTGATTTTAGTCCAGAGGCAATCCAGCAAGCGGAAAAGTTGAATACAGCGTGTGGCACACAAGTTACCTTTGTTGAATCCGATGTTTTGCAAATACTTCCTCATTTAGAAAACACCTTTGATGTCGTCTTTGCCTCTTACGGCGTGGTAGGCTGGCATCCTTCCGCTAAAGCGTGGATGGACGCGGCATTTGCTTACTTAAAGCCCGGTGGATCGCTCGTTTTGGTGGATTTCCATCCCGTATTGTGGATCCTTGATGAAGAGTTTAAGGAAATTAAATACCCATATTTCAATACTGGAGTCATTATTGAAGACCGCGCCGGTAGTTATGCTGCCCCTGAAGCCGATCAAATGGTAAATTATACCTGGAACCACAGTATCAGTGACCTGATCTTACCCATCGTAGATCATCCTGAGCGTTCCTTGACCTTCTTCGGCGAAAGTGATTGGAGTCCATATGCCCTCTTCGAGCATACTGAAAAAGCACCGGGCCAATTCCAAATTAAAGGAAAGGAAGGCTTCTTCCCACTCGTCTATGCCATACGCGCTCGAAAGGAAATCGCTTAACTCATTTAATGAACGCGATCCGTCGTGTAGATTTTAAACCATGAAAGCACCCGCTCCACTGCGAACCAGAACCTAGTACTATCTAAAATAGGATTGAGCCAGGGCGTGTAGGTGCAATACGAGCGCGTTTCAGGTTTCGTATGGTGTCTTGCATGATCTTGCGGACGCTGAAGCACTTTAAATTGTTGCAGCCAATGTATAAGTCTCGGTTTTTCATCGGGAAACTTGTGCGCCCATTGGTGAACGATATTTGCATTCGCACCTAAAATCGCAATGAACCACCATTGCCAAGCTACCGATCCTGTAATGAAGTAAACCGCCAAAAGCATCACTGCAACACCTGCCCAACCCGATTTACACAAATACCAATAACTTCTGGTTATCATTTTTCGCGGATTCGCATGGTGCCATGTATTGATTTCTATAATCGCTTTACCTACAATGGGCATATCTTCTCGACCGTAGCGATCCATCCACCAATGAACTACTCCTGTCAAAAAGTCCAATAACAAATACAACAGCAAAACTTCGACTACTACGTTTACAATTTCCATAATCTATTTATTTACAGAAACTTATCTCAATAAACCGTGTCGAGAGGTACTATGAAATTCTCATAAACAGATAGTGAGATAGCTGAGCTGAGCGAAAACGACACTCCTGTATATATTTAGTCTCGTTATCGAGATTTTCAGCACTACACCAAAGAAGAAATAAAAAATTATAGTACTTTGCATTGCATAGTACCTATTTTAACATATATCTTTGCCTCAAATAAAATTGGTTAATGAAAAAATACATCCTACACCTCGTACTTATTGCATGTACTACAGGCGCATTCGGTCAAACAAAAGGATTGGCGGATGAACTTTACGAAGAATATGAGCCCAAACCTTACGTTTCTGGCTTCAGTTTTGGTGGATCATTGCTCAGCGCACTCCCATTAGATATTGATTTTGCTAATGGAAACTTCGAACGCACCCTTAACGGTGAAATCAAACGGGTGCAATGGTTGCGGATTTCAGATGAGCGTTACATCAAAGAAGTAAGCAGCGAATGGGAGCGATTCCTCAATAAGGCGCGCTACAAAAAAGTTCCAATCGAAGATGATGATGGCCAAGACCATATCCTGTTCATACGAGGGAGTAGAACCCGATTTGATGAAGCTCACTTTTTAATTCGTGAAGATGCAAGCACCATATTACTCACCTTTTACGGTGATTTCACATTGACAAAGACTTTAGATGAAGATTGAAAATACAAAAGCACAAATGCGCAAGGGCGTCTTAGAATATTGCATTCTTGGCATTCTAAGTAACGGGGATGCCTACGCATCAGACATTATTGAGCGGCTCAAAGGTGCTGAACTCATCGTTGTCGAAGGAACCCTCTACCCTTTGCTAACGCGACTTAAAAATGCCGATCTGTTAGAATACCGCTGGGAAGAAAGCAACGCTGGCCCCCCGCGTAAATACTACAGCCTTAGCGCGCAAGGACGTGCTTTCCAATTAGAACTAAAAGGTACCTGGGAAAACCTGAACAACGCCGTTGAACAACTTACTTCGACCCCATTATGAATAAAACAATAAACATCAACCTTGCAGGCATCATCTTCCACCTTGATGAAGTGGCCTATGAAAAGTTTAAAACCTACCTGTCCAATGTCAAAACTGCTTTGGGTAAAGAAGAAAGCGGTGAAGAAATCATTGCGGATATAGAAGCTAGGATTGCCGAAATATTCAACCTACGCATGAAGGAAACTGGCGCCCAAGTCGTTGGCTTAGCTGATGTTGAATTCATCATCGAGACTTTAGGACAACCAGAAGCCTTCATAGACGAGTCTGAAACTGACGCGCCAAAGTCAAGCAGCAAACAAACCCGACGGTTCTTCAGAAATCCGGACGAAAAGGTTATTGGCGGTGTCTGCAGTGGTATCGGTGCCTATTTTGACATCGACCCCGTTTGGATTCGAGTACTGTTTTTAATCTTACTCTTTTTCACGGGTATTGGGTTCATAACCTATGTGATTCTTTGGGCCGCCATTCCAGAGGCCAAAACAACTGCTCAAAAACTCCAAATGCGTGGTGAGGCTGTTAATCTCAATAATATTGAGAAGCTTTTTACAAAAGTTGAAGATTATACTTCCACCGAGAAAATCAAATCGGGAGTCAACAGTTTCGTTTCTTTTATAGTGAACGGAATCGGATCTATTTTTTCATTCATTTTTAAGTTTATCGGTGTCTTGTTAGCCATTGCAGGAGCAATGATCGCTTTTACCCTCATCGTAGCGTTGCTTGGAATTTTCGGGAGTACTTGGAACTTAGACGGGTTCAACTTTATCAGCCTTAACGGCTACATCTATGGTCTTGACGGGGCTGAAGCAATATTCGGCAGCGGATGGCGTTTACTCGCATTACGCGTGGGTACTTTACTCACTCTATTACTGCCTTTGTTTGCTTTGGTGGTTTTCCTCGCTAAAATATTTGGACGAGAATTGACCAATTCGAAACTCCTCTCCTTCTCTGGAATTGCTAGTTTCATCGTTGGATTGATCCTCATTTTCATCAGCGCAGGTTCGCTTATTACCGACTTTAGAGAACGTGCAACAGAAACTGATCAAATCACTTTATCAGGAATGAGTTTTGATATCACCGCAGACATTCTTGAAGACGAGCAAGGGTTTTTCTTTGATGTAGAAGACGAATTACTACATATTGAAAATGTCCGATTCAATATAGAGGCGACCCGATCTTCCACTGCAAGTCTTGAATTGAAACATGCTGCTAGTGGTCGAAACCATTCCGATGCCCGTACGCGAGCACAATCCTTTGACTACTCTACTGCACAAGAAGGCGAAGCATTGCAACTAAGCGAATACTTCACCGTGCCAAAAGAATCTTTATACAGAGGACAAGATTTGAAGGTCACACTGCGTTTACCTGTAGGTGCAACGGTCTATTTAGACGAGAGCATTGAAAACATTATGTACGACATCCGTAACGTTCAAGATATGTACGACGACGATATGCTTGGACACCTTTGGGAAATGACGCCAGATGGATTGTCCTGTACCGACTGTTCAACGATTCAATACTACAATACGAAAGAGGTAGAGGAATCCATTGAAGATAACCTCGACGAAATGGAGGAATCCATTGAACGAAAACTAGAAGAACTGGAGCTAGAGTTAAAGAAACTAAAAGACCGGTAGGCCCGTACCCTGGCCTAATTCTGAACGTAAACCCTCGCCTTTGGCGGGGGTTTCTTTTTTACTGCATCGCGTACAACGATCCTAAAACAAAAAAGAATACTGAAAGCACAACAATAACCCAGATACTCAAAGGATTACGAACATCCCCGGATGCCGTTAATCGGGCAAAAAGTGTACTCAAAACGAACCAAGCGAGGTAATTCTCCATGGGTACTGCGACTGCATCCCATTCCCAATAGGTCAATTCAATTGCTACAGGCTCAATCAAGACATCCATTGCGGTCATGGCGAGTCCAGTGAGTATGCTGCGCATCCAAACACTTTGGAATCGGACCCCAGTAAGATCATAAAACGAACGAATCAGCACCCACCATAAAATACCAATCATAAAGGGCGTCCCCATAATACCTGGACCTAGAGCCGTTCCATACTCATAGGCACCAAAAGGAAATCCTGTGTTTGTCCCAATCAGTTCTATGATAAAACCGAGCAAAATGGGTAGATAATAGGCCCATTTGACTGTGGGCCGCTCTGACGTATACAAAAATAAGCCCGCAAGTAACAAGAGGTTAAACGGCGTGAGAACTACTAATTGGTCGCGCCATTCGCCGCCCAGCAAAAACAAACCTATGGTGTGGAAAAGCACCAACACCCACCCGGCATAAGACTTTATTAATTCTTTGATTTGCAACATATTAAGCATCTTCAACCAGCCATTCTGCAGCAATTTTGCCACTCAGCAAGCAAAGCGGAACGCCACCGCCTGGATGCGCTGACCCCCCACAAAAATACAACCCTTTGACGGAGTTACTTTTATTCGAGTGGCGTAAAAATGCGGCCATCCGGTCATTAGAACTGGTTCCATAAAGTGCACCACCTACACTAGAGGTGCGTTGCTCAATGTCTTGTGGCCGGAGGACTTCTTCCAATTCAATCAGCGGTTCAATAGCCGTTCCCAACGCCGTTGAGATACGTTCTAGAACTTTCTTACGGACCATCGGCACAATCGCCTCCCAATCTTGCCCTTGATCATAAGGGGTATTGACCATCACAAACCAGCTGTCTTTGCCCTTTGGTGCATCGTTAGGTTCTAAACGGTTTGAAATGTGCACATATACAGTAGGGTCCTCCCAAAATGGACCATTGGACTGAATGTGTTTGAATTCTGTTTCGTAATCTTCGCTGAAGATGATATTGTGCAGATCCAGTTCAGGAAATTGAGTAGATAGACCCCAGTAAAAAATGAGCGCGCTCGAACTGGGTTCTTGCGCGAGGCTCTTCTTAGGACGCTTCACTTGTTCTGGCATGAGGTACTTGTAGGCATGCTTCACGTCGGTGTTGCATACCAATTGGTCAACTGCCCATTGCTTTCCTCCCGCTACTAATCCAGCAATGGACTTCTTCGCTATGATAAACTCCTCTACCCTAGTACCCAATTCAAAACGGACCCCTAACTCTTTCGCCAAACGCGTTAAGCTTTGTGAAATTTCGTGCATCCCTCCTACTGGAAAATGGGTACCCAAACTGTGCTCCAAATGAGTGATCATCTGCATAATACCTGGAGTTTGGTAGGGCGACGATCCATTATAAGTGGCGTATCTGTTGAACAATTGAACCAACTTCGGTGCGTCAAATACTTTTTCGTTCTCTTCGTGTAAAGTGGAAAATAAACCGAGCTTTGGCACTTCTTTTAGCACTTTCATAACTGCTGGGGTCAAGAATGTCCCAATCCTGTGCAAACTCTTTTCCAGAAAAAAAGGCGCCGTTAAATCATACTTAACTCTCGCCTGTTCAAAATAATTCCGCAATTTCTCCCCTTCTGTGGCGCCGAAAACGGATGCTACAGCAGCTTCGTTTTTCGCTATGGAAGGATACAACGTCAGTTTCGTTCCATCGTCCCAAAAATATCGGCATACCTCATCATGTGTGTGGTAGTTGAAATAGTCGCGTGGATTTTTCCCCGCCAATTCAAACAATTCGTCCACCAGGTAAGGAAGCGTAAACAACGAAGGCCCCATATCAAAACGGAACCCCTTCTTTTCAAATGCAGTTACTTTTCCGCCTGTATACGTATTCTGTTCAAAGACGATGACCTTCTTACCCGCGACAGCCAAGCGAATTGCAGCACTGAGTCCTGCTATTCCCGCACCAACCACCGCAACTGTACTTGAAGATGTAGACATGAATCGTTTTATTTGAGGTACTTAGTAAACAAGCCTGAATTGATATTGTTGTTCTATCGTGGAAAAGAAACTCTATACCTACGCCCTCGCCTTCATAGGCGTCATTGTATTGCTCAGCATTGTATGGCCTTATGAGCACAAACTTATAGATTGGCGCGCACCTGCGGATTATTCTGTACTAGAAAGTGACGAGATTTTCTTCAACAATACACGCATCTATAAATACCGCACCGACGAAAGAGCAGAACTTACTGCACAAGGATTCAAAACGCACCGCTCTTTAAAGTG
>CATAQZ010000120.1 GCA_949487015.1 Flavobacteriales bacterium UBA4585 | reverse complement strand
TTGACTTCCATGCTCTTCACATAGTTATCGGCCACAACTTTCATGGTACTGTTTACCATTCCAGCGAGCTCAGTACGTGCATTACTCAGCGCTTTTTTCTTAGCAACATTCATATCGGCACTTTCACCGAAACTGTAGACGCGGAACGTCTTATTGTCACTTTTAAACTCTGAACATGGCAAAACTTGTTCTATTTCACCCTTTGGTACTTTTGTTTTAGAACCACAGCTGGCTAATAAAAGTCCTGCGCTGGCCACAGCCACTAAAAGGATTCTCGCTTTCATAATACACGGTTTTACAGTTAGTTATTTAAGGTAGGTTAAGGTACGGAGTCCTTGAATGATTTAATCCAAAAGGTGTGCCAAAATCTACCACTTCCCTTTTTGGACCAATTTCTCTCGCTCCGCTTCAAAAAACTCCAACGCTCGTTCGACCTGTAAATCTATGTTCTTAATGCGCATGGTCGAATGACAGATGGTGCGCTTCCGGCCGGCGGTCAGCTTATTCCATATACGTTCTACAACTTCATCTTGCGCAAGAAGCGCTTTGAGTACTTCAGGCACCGCAACACCGAGCGGATCTGGGTCTTCAAAAATTTCAAAAGCAACCTTTTCGCCGGTGAGTAAACCTAAATCGGACATATTTTTTTTACTAATCATCATGCAACGCATACCCGGGACATGGGAGTTTAGTCCGCATTGAATGTGCCCTTCTCCGTTAATTTTTAGTACAATTCGGGTACGGTGCTTTTGAGGAAAATCCGCAATAATCGTTGTCGAAATACTCAACACGTTGTGCGGCATGTTGGGGAACATGGGTTCTATAAAGGCTGTGCCGGTATAGAGTAATTTCATTTTACCAGGGATCTGTAAATGACGTATCCGTTAAAAACGCGGGGTCTGAAAACGTCTTTAAGAAATCTAATAATCCTTGTTTTTGTGCAACAGACCAATTCCGTCCAACGCCCACCGCTTTCATGTTTGGATCAAGCGTCGGTGATGGATGACCGCCCATTTCATAAAAATCTAGCACCTCGGCAAGCGTCTGAAAACGACCGTCGTGCATGTAGGGGTAACTGTATTCAACATTGCGCAATGACGGGACCTTAAATTTACCACGGTCGGAAGGGTCCCCCGTAACCGCCTCACGTCCTGCGCCTACAGCATAAATGCTATCTAATCCATTGTTAGTGAATTGCAGCAGTCCGTGTGCACCCAATTGATATCCTGTGGTCGCTAAACCGTGACAATGGAAACAATCGCCTTGTTCGTTATTGAAAATATCAAAACCCAATTGTTCTGAAGGCGTAAACGTATAGGTACCCTGTACATACTGATCGAGCTTGCTACCCCCACTTACCAGAGTACGAACATACTGAGCCAATGCTTTCGCAGTATTTTGTCTTGTGATTGGGTCATCAGTTCCAAAAGCGTCTGCAAATAGCGCAACGTAGGTAGGATCCTGGGCCAATTTCGCGATGACATCCGGCCATTGCGCATGCATTTCGATAGGATTGACAATGGGGTCTTGTACCTGATCTTCTAAACTGTTTTCTCGTCCATCCCAGAAGAAGAAATCTTGCCAGGCCATATTCGTTAATACCATCGCATTCACTGTACCTGTGATACCGTCAATTCCCGTGGAGTATTGAAAGGGCTCGGCAAAGCCATTTTCTTGACTGTGGCACGAACCACAACTCTGAGTATTGTCGCCAGAAAGTCTTGGATCAAAAAATAGATGACGCCCCAGCTTTACACCTTCTTCAGTCAATGGATTATCTGCCGGAATATCGGGCGTCGGAAAATGGGATGGGTATACTAAAGACAGTGGTGTAGGATTGTGCAAAGGTTCATCGGGTCCACAGCTCGCAGCTATGAACAAAAAGACCAATGGCACTAAAATCAACTTACTCTTCATCTCCTCTATTTGGCTCTACCGAACTAGTGTAAGCATCGAATTTACGAATGACTTCCTGCATATCCTCTGGTAAAACACTTTCATAGCGGTGTTGTTCGCCTGTTTTTGGATGCGTAAAGCCTAAACTCTTTGCATGCAGGGCATGACGGGGACAAGCTTTAAAGCAATTCATAATGAATTGCTTGTATTTTGTAAACGTCGTTCCTTTCAAAATTTTATCCCCACCGTAGCGCTCATCATTGAATAAAGGGTGGCCTAAATATTTCATGTGAACACGAATCTGGTGCGTTCGACCCGTTTCTAGTTTACAACTGACAACCGTTACATAACCGAAGCGCTGGAGCACCTTGTAATGCGTTACTGCATGTTTTCCTTCGCTTCCGTCTTCAAAAACTGCCATTTGTAATCGGTCGGATAAACTTCTACCGATATGGCCTGTGATGGTTCCCTCATCCTCCTTCACATTGCCCCAGACAATCGCGATGTATTCGCGTTGTGTGGTGCGATCATAAAATTGCTTCGCAAGATGGCTCATGGCTAATTCTGAAGCGGCCACCACCATAACACCTGTGGTATTCTTATCTAATCTGTGAACCAAACCAGGGCGTTCTTCGCCGCTAGTGCCTATGGGTAGGTTTTCAGCCAAATACGCTAAAGCATGGACCAAAGTTCCGGTGTAATTTCCATGACCAGGATGACAGACTAAACCCGCCTCTTTATCGATAACAATAACATGTTCGTCCCGGTACAACAAATCCAATGGAATATTCTCTGGTACTATCTCCGTTTCGCGCGGCGGATCTGCCAGCACCAATTCCACCGTATCCCCCGCTTTTACCTTGTAATTGCTTTT
>CATAQZ010000119.1 GCA_949487015.1 Flavobacteriales bacterium UBA4585 | reverse complement strand
CGTTGTCATTTGTGAATGAATTGGACCAATTCTTAATTCAACCTGGTCCGGCACTGGCAAAAAGTAAATTGCACGAAGGTTTGGCAACAAAACAAAATTGGAAAAAATGGACCGTAGGCAACCTCTACACAACAGACGAGCTTCCCTCCGCCGCTCCATTTTATCAGCGCTACAAAGTCATTGAAGTTGCGAAGCCTTACAAACTAAAACTACCTTCAGAAGGTGGCGCTATTGAGCGTATCGCCTATCCTGAACATCCTGAAGTCATCAGAAAAAAATTGGGTTGGAAAGAAGGTCGAGAAAACAAATTGTTTGCTGTTAAACAAGGAAAGGATAAACTAATGGTCCTTGCAAAACGTTTGGATTAAGGCATCCTTTTTGATGTATCTTTATTCTATGCGCAAAAGTTTGCTTTCCTTATTCCTGGTGCTCACACTCTTTCCCGCTCTATCTGGGCAAGAGGCGCTTTTTGTGCCCAACGAAGGACAGTGGTCAGGTAACTTTTCGCATAAAATGCCTTTAAAATATGGTGGGTTATTTTTCGAAAAAGATGCCGTGCAAATTGTACTTCGCGATGCACGTCATTTAGAAGACCTCCACGGACATAACATGCACGAGGCAGGACTGAGTCACGAAGCGGATGTCCTAAAGTGTCATGCGGTACGGCTCAAGTTTTTAAATGCTACACCCACTCTAGCGCAAGGGCAAAAACCCACAGAATTTTACCACAATTACTTTATCGGGAAAGATTCAACATTTTGGCGCGGTGGTGTACGACCGTCGCGTGGCCTAACATACGAAGGACTATATCCAAACTCTACTTTGGCATTTGGACAAACTGGGAACCATGTGAAATATCAATGGCACTTAACAGATCCGTCAACTGTAGATGCTATTCAATGGATCTATGAAGGCGCTACTAAAACTGAAATCAATCCAGAAGGCGCATTAATCATTCATACATCTATCGGTACTTTTCTCGAAAGTGCGCCAGTCGGATGGGGCTGGAAGGACGGTAAACGTATCGACTTCGGACTGTGGTATGAAAAAGACAATAATGTCCTTCGTTTTAAAACCGAGGCAATTGCAAGGACCTTAGACTCGCTCGTCTTGGATCCGCAACTCATCTTCACTTCTTTTAGCGGCTCATTAACGGACAATTGGGGCTTCAGCGCCACCTATGACGATCTAGGTAGATTATACGGAGCAGGTGTTGCTTTCGCGACGGGCTATGTGGCATCGACGGGCGCATTCCAAACGACCTATAATGATCCTCCTGGAATTAACTTAGGCTTCAACCCTGATGTCACCATTACCGTGTTTGAACCGCAAGGTAACACGATGCTATACGCTACGTACCTCGGAGGTACAGCGCCAGATCATCCACACAGTTTAGTAGTGAATAGCAGCGGTCATTTAATTGTTATGGGCACTACTGGGAGCAGTAATTTCCCGACACAGAATCCTATTCAATCTGCCAACGCAGGTGGAACTTCAGTTAGCATTAACGGCTATGAATTTAAAAAAGCAGACCTGTTCATCACCCGTTTCAATACCAACGGTACAGCTTTGCTCAGTTCAACCTATATCGGCGGTACAGGTAATGACGGTCTTAATACCAACATAATTAAAAATTACGGTGATGCTGCCCGTGGTGAAGTCGTAGTAGACGGCTCAAACAACATTTACGTCACCGCTTCTTCAAACAGCACCAATTTCCCTTCTACAAATTGCAGTAGTTGTTCGAAATCTGGTGGTCAAGATGCGGTTGTATTTAAACTCAATCCCGCGGGTACCTCGCTATTATGGAGCAACTATTACGGAAGTACCAGCGACGATGCCGGATACAGTTTAAAGTTTCACAACAATGCAGTTTTTGTAACTGGTGGTACTGATGGAAATAATCTTCCCAGCACAACCGGCGGCTACAAAAGTACATACGGCGGTAACCACGACGGTTACGTGGCTAAATTTAACGCTTCGACGGGTGCTCTGCAGCAGTCCACTTATCTAGGAACAAGCGCCTATGATCAGAGTTTCATTCTTGATGTAGATAAACTGGGAAACGTTTATGCTTTCGGGCAAACACAGGGCGCCTACCCTATTTCCAATGGATCTTGGGGGACACCACAATACAGAAAGCAGTTTATTCACAAACTAAGCAATGATCTCACCTCAAGCGCTGCATCTACGGCGTTTGGTTCACCGCAGGGAGTGCAAAACCTTGTGCCCACTGCCTTTAATGTTGATGACTGTTTGAACATACTACTCTCCGGTTGGGGCGGCGTAACGAACAATGGCTATTTCAATACTACTGTAGAGCAATTACCTGTTTCTTCAGATGCATTACAATCCAGTACAAATGGCTCTGATTTCTATTTTATGGTGCTCAGCAAAAACTTCGGTTCGTTCTCCTACGGAAGTTATTTTGGAGGATCAACCAGTTCTGAACACGTGGATGGAGGTACGTCGAGATTTGACGACCGTGGCCGAATTTACCAAGCCGTATGCGCAGGATGCGGTGGGAATGATGACTTACCAACCACACCAGGAGCCTTTTCCGAAACCAATAACAGCAGCAATTGTAATCTAGGCGTTATTAAATTGGACTTTGAAACGGCCATCGAGGCCGATGCATCTGTGGATTTAAACTTCCTTCCCGATACCAGCTGTTATGAATTAACGCTTCGTTTGGCGAATAACAGTACAAACGCCAATGCATACTTCTGGGATTTCGGTCAAGGCGATACCTCCAATCTTACAGAACCCATTGTCACCTTCCCCAACCTGGGCACCTACAACGTGATGCTTGTGGCCATAGATACCATATGCGACAGTTATGATACGGCCTATGTGGAAATCGTTCACGATACGGCTGCCTTCCCTATCTGTGATTGGATGGAAGATTATGCCAGCTGTGATTTATTTCGCGAGGTAATATGGACGGACCAGTTAGTAGATGCCGATTATTACGAATGGGATTTCGGCGACGGTACGACGCTGACAACGACCAATACCGTTGTGAACCATACCTACCCTGCTTTTGCTACCTATACAGCTACAGTGACGGCTAGGGACAGCTTCTGTGACGTTGGATACGACCAAATCTTTACTATTGTCTTTGATGACGATGCGAATGTACCTACAGTTAATCTATTTACCGACAGCTGCCGTTACGGTGGCGTTGATGTCATCTACCAAAACGTGGACAGTACCATGATCTTCGAATGGGATTTTAGCGGCAATTCCGATACCGGTATGCTACCTACCTTCCGGTATCCAGAGTCTGGACTTGAAGACGTTACACTGACCATTATCGATACCCTTTGCAATCGAGCCTATGAATTCGATTTTATGGCCACTATTGTGCGCATTGAGGGGCGCGTCTATATTCCAACAGCTTTCACACCAAATGGGGATAAGGACAATGAAGAATTCAAGATTTACGGTAACAGTTGTTTAGAAGACCCAACCTTTAGGATTTACGATAGCTGGGGAAATGAAGTATACCGAAGTGAAAATCCATTCAATGAATTTTGGGACGGAACTTTTAATGGCAAGCCTGTACCTCAAGATGTATATACCTACCGGTTCACTGGAGGCGATGAAGTCCGAATAGGAACCGTAACTCTCTTGCGCTAGGCGTGTACCGGAGATTCAGCGTAAAGTTCTCTCAATACATTCAAGAAGCCCTCAGCACAATCTTTCGTATTGAATTTACTGAACGATACACGAACGGGCTGGTAATCTGCAGTCCACTCCCCTAAAGCACGGATCACGTGACTGCCTTGGTTCGAACCTGAAGTACATGCAGAACCACTGCTCACATTAACGCCCTTCATATCCATTGTAAAAGTGAGCATATCGTTACCCGTTTTCGGAATCGCGATACTCAAAACTGTGTAAAGACTACGGTCCAATTCCGAACTACGCCCAAAAAACTTCACTCCAGGAACAATCGCTTTAACGCCATCAATAACATACTGCTTTAATGCTTCTACGTGCTTCTGATCTTCGGCCATTTCTTCTGTGGCAATAGCAAAGGCTTTACCTAAAGCGCAAATCCCAATAGTATTTTCAGTTCCAGCTCGTAGGTTGCGCTCTTGCGCACCACCCTGAATTAGCGGTTTAATTTTTAATCCACTTCG
>CATAQZ010000118.1 GCA_949487015.1 Flavobacteriales bacterium UBA4585 | reverse complement strand
TGTATAACTGAATCGGATATTGAGTTCTTCGCCTTTCTTTGGCTTATAGTCGTAAATAAGATCGGCACTGTTGTTCCAACGAGTACCGTTTTCTTCATTAGCCTGGAGTATGGTATAGAAGCTTGTTGGCGTGGTCCAATCCGTTGTTTTCTCTTCCGAACGTGGACGCAATCCCTGATTTATCGTGCCTTGAAGCGTGAGGGTATGTTTGTCGTTCGGGGTCCAATCGATTCCCGTTTTAACATTGTTTCCATTGCGACCACCCAGTCCATCCGTCACTTGCTCGAAGCTGTAGGTACCGTCCGTAAGATAGTTTTCACGGTTTGCCCACGAACTGCGTGGGGTAAACCCTGAACTGTGTCCGGCATTAAAGAAAAAATTGACATTATCCACCTTGTAATTCAGGTTCAGTCCACCGCGTACACGATCTGCCCCAGAATACGACGCGTTCACTGATCCATTTAAACCTTGCAACGCGGATTTCTTTAATACGATGTTGATCATACCCGCAGTACCGTCCGGATCGTATTTTGCGCTCGGATTCGTCATTACTTCAATCTTCTCAACACTGTTCCCTGGTAAGCTTTGCAAAAGTGCAGTAAGATCTTCACCAGTGAAACGCGAAGGACGACCGTCGATCATAATACGCACTGCACTGGACCCACGAAGGGTTATGTTTCCATCGAGGTCCAATTCTACCGACGGTATGTTTTCAAGAATGTCCGTTGCGGAACCTGTCTTACTTAAAATCAGCTTTGAAGGGTCATATACTTTACGGTCAATCTCATTGGTCATAAACTGGCGTTCTGCTTCAACCGTAACTTCATCAAGCTCCACACCAGAATGTTGTAGTCCTATTTCACCCAACGCCTGTTCCACACCTTCACGACCTAAACGGACTTCTTGTGTCTGCGTTTTGTAACCTACATAAGCATATTCGATCATGTTTGGCCCTAGTGTAATGCCTTCGATTTTAAACTGACCACGCTCGTTTGTCATCCCTCCTGTTACGAGTTCTGCACTCATCTTGTGCGTGACTTTCACTGCGGCAAAGGCAAGCGGTTCTTTAGTTTCAGCGTCCACTAATTTTCCAGTGATTACACCGATTTTAGGGAGCTTTGAAGGGTCAAAATTTCCGCCGCGTTGGCCGCCCGGTTGCTGGGCGTGAAGCGTTCCGGTCAAGAACACCGCGAGGATGAGTATTAGGGTTGTGCTTAGGTTCTTCATGTCAAATAGACGCGTGATAAGGTCAAAAGGTTTAAAGTCAAATGATTTTATCATTTGAGAACGCGAATATAAGGCACTTATGTCGCCGAAAATGTTGGGGATGTGTTAACGCACTAAACGGCGCGGTAACCGAGGCTGTTTTTGACGTGAATGCGACGCAAGAGTAATTGGATCAACCAAAAATTCAAGGCAGCGAATACCTCGAAGAACACCACGTGGAGGTAGGCGAAGTTTTCACTGGTAATAATGAGGGGATTATCTGCGATAGGGGGTTCCATGAGGTACATGTAATTTCCACCAGTCAGTAGGTTTACACCTAGGGCAATAAGTGCCATCAATTGTATACGGCCGAAGCTGCGGAGCCAAGCACCTTTTCTAAGACGGTGGTGCTGAACGACAATAATGTAAAAACCTACCCCTATAATTGAAGCGTGATTAACATAGTAATCGAAGGCATACACAAAATTAATCCCATGCGTAAATTCCGGAGTGAGCAAGCTTTGTAATCCACCTGCAATTCCAGTGAAAGTGACCAATTCTCCCATCCACCGTTTTCCGGTGAAAAAATAACCAATCAGCAGGAGTCGCGAGAAGCCGCACATGTGAAAGAGTAAGGAACTGCTCCAACTGAATTCGCCTCTTGAAATGGAAAGCCCTGTCATTGCTATGTAAGCAGCGACCAAAACGAGTGCCCAACCGCGTTCAAATTTTCGACGGGCAACGGCCCCTAATTGGCCGCCCAACCATAGTGGGAAGAGGATTACAAATAGTGCTGTAGCCCAGCCAAACCAGTATAATAGATCTCCTGGAGAAAGTGCTACATGTAAATCCATTCCTTGTACAGTTCGTTCGTATGATTAATGAGTGTTAAGATAGCGGGCTTTCGAATATAAAAAAAGGCGGCCAAGTGGCCGCCTTTATAGCTCAATTTTAATCAGTTATACCGATTAGTTATTGCCTAAAATCAATGGTAGTCCATCGCTTCCGCCCACAACAATCACTTTACTATTAGGACTTTCTGACAACTTTAACGTCGCATCAATCCCTTTGTCGCGAAGAATCTTATCCGTAAGTGACTGGCTCAACAGACGGTTCGCTACTGCTTTACCCTCTGCTTCAATACGCTGACGTTCTGCTTCTTTTTGAGCTTGAGTCAAACGGAATTCATATTCTAAAGAAACCTGCTCTTGCTCTAGCTTGCGCTCGATCGCCTGCTTCA
>CATAQZ010000117.1 GCA_949487015.1 Flavobacteriales bacterium UBA4585 | reverse complement strand
TTTCTTTTTGTCACTAAACGAGTGACCATCATGGACGCAGCAGCACCAAAGGTTGAAAATATTCCGATGGGTAGATCTTGACGAACGGTCTTGTGAAAACCTAGCGCAAAAGATATAACGAGAACCAGGAGTACACCAATGGCGTCCATCCACTTGCTTTCTGTAATCTCTTGTAACTTTTTACCCCGTTCCACCATGCTCTTTTGAGTTCCAAAAGTAATTGGAAAGCGTCGACTTAAAGTTGTTTTTTACTGGAAAAATCAACCAAACCATAAAAACGCCCTGCGCTATTAATAACACAAGGCGTTCTTTACTATTCGGTTGTATTTCGATGAATTTATTCCTTGATAAATCGAATCAATTGTTGGTGATTTTCTACGAACAGAAAGTAGAGACCAGGAGATAATGAAGAAATTGAAATATAATCTAATGCCTCTGTAACCGTTCCCTCTTGCACTAACTTCCCAACGGGATCGTAAATTTTGAATACCGTACCACCAAGAGCATGGTCATTCAAGAATAATTTATCTGTCGCCGGGTTAGGATAAGCGTTGACTTGTCTCATTTGCTCCTCTTCAATGCCTATAGGATTCCCTACTAAAAACTTGGATTGGCGGTATCCAACGTTTGGGGGGCACGGCCCTGTTGTTGATAATTCTACTGTTTGGGCAACAGGCATTGGGTATCCGCCAACCCACCATTGCCATTGCTCAAGAAATAAGTTACAAGTGGGCGATCCAGTTTGCCCGTCATTCCAAGTCCGTGTATTGTAAACTAATAAAGCATTATTATGAACTGTCCCGTCGGGCATAGTAAGGGTTCCAGAAGCCAATGCTTCTGAATATGATGCATCATCTCTTTCCATGCTTGGTGGGCATCCATTACATGTGAATGAAATGTTTAACTCCGAATCGGTACTAGTATTACTCACAGCGAAAGGATAAGTAAGCAATACCAGTGGGTTTGTGTACGATGTCGTTATAACGGACATTTCACCATGGAACGTATACTGCGTCGCGTCAAATCCTAGAAAAAATATTCCTCCATCCTCATATTTTACATGCGTGGCATTTGGATAATTCGTGGAATAAGACGTTGATGAAATGGGTTCAAATGTAACCGATCCCGAGGCATCCGTCGTGATATTTGAAAAATCCCAATTACCTTGGCTAGAATGGGGCACGGTATCCGCTTTAGTAGAAAGAGGATAAGTTACTGCTGCCGAAGGTAAAGTCGGCATATTTAGAGTTTGACCTCCTAGAGACATTCCAATAACAGAAAATAAACTAAGTAATAATTTGCGCATAATTAGTAAGGTTTTGTTTTTACTAAACTAATTAAATTTGATGATACTAAAAAAATCAGTGTTCTCATTATCAATACGTTACCGAATAGAAGTAAAAAAAAGAAATGAAAATATTACAAGAGACTAAACGATTCGTTCAGCAGACTTTACTTCATGCCGAAGGCGGACACGATTGGTTTCACATTGAACGGGTATGGAAAAATGCCGAGACTATTGCAAAAGGAGAGCAATGCGATCAGGAAGTAGTAGCCTTAGCTGCCCTACTGCACGATATTGCAGATTCTAAATTTCACTCAGGCGATGAAACCTTAGGGCCGCGCGTTGCACGGAACTGGCTTGAATCAATAGGATACCCTGAAGAGAAACTAAAACACATCATCGCTATTATTGAGAATGTAAGCTTTAAAGGAGGTCTCAATGAACGAAACCATTCAAGCATTGAGCTCGATATTGTACAAGATGCGGATAGATTAGATGCGATTGGAGCCATTGGTATTGCACGGACTTTTAACTACGGTGGATTTAAAAATCGGACCATTTATGATCCGGATATCGCTCCTAACCTGAATATGACGAAAGAAGAATACAAAAAGTCTACAGCCCCTACGCTCAATCATTTTTATGAAAAGCTGCTGCTTTTGAAAGATCGCATGAACACCAAGACAGGAAAAGAATTGGCTCTAGAACGACACCGCTTTATGGAATCTTTTTTGGACCAATTTTATGCCGAATGGAACGGCTTACGCTAAATCTATCGTAATTTGTTCCCACCTAAACTATTGGCACATGACATTTCGAGTTTTACATCGGTATTTAGGCTATTTCTTAGCCGGTATTATGATGGTCTATGCACTGAGCGGGATCACTCTTATTTTTAGAAAAACAGATTCATTCAAAGTGTCCGTTCACAAGGAAATTACCGTAGAACCGGGTTTAGATGCCCCTGCACTTGGGGAAGCCCTTCGAATTCGAAACTTACTACCTACAGATAATGATGGGACAGTGATGGTATTTGAACAAGGTAGGTACAATACGGTCACGGGCGAGGCGGATTATACCGTTAAAGAGCTGCCTTACTGGCTCGATAAATTGACCCATTTACACAAAGCCACCACAGAAGATCCGTTGTATTATTTCAACATCTTCTTCGGATTGGCACTGCTCTTTTTGGCCATTTCGAGCTTTTTCATGTTTGCCAAATCATCTTTCATTTTTAAAAAGGGATTGTGGTTTACCCTCGGAGGAATCATCCTAGTACTTATTATGCTCTATGTCTGAAGATAAAGTAACAGCACGTCAAGGATTCGCTATCTGTGGCGGATTAATGCTTGGAACAGGTCTAGGCTTTTTACTGATCCCATATTTAGGAGGAACTGCGCTAGTTGGTGGAATCATTGCCGGCTTAGGCATTGGCCTGCTAATTGCGGCCTTTATTAAGAACAAATTATGAGACTCCTCGTATTCTTTATCTTAAACTTTGGCGCCCTTGCACTAGGCAGTTATCTGATGGGTGAAGGCCCCATGGGCAGTTGGTATACAAACCTCAATAAAGCACCATGGACGCCGCCAGGATGGGTGTTTGGCGTCTCGTGGACACTAATCATGATATGTTTGAGCATTTTCATGAACAAGGCGGTACAAATTGAAGCCTTGCGCACCAGCATATTATGGATTTATGGGGTCCAATTGGTCTTGAATATCCTTTGGAACCCGCTGTTTTTCAACTTCCATTGGACAGGATTAGCGCTCATTGAAATTATCCTCCTAGTCTTTGTAGTTGGATTCATGGCCATTAAGGCAAAGCCTTATCTGCCCCAGCTTAC
>CATAQZ010000116.1 GCA_949487015.1 Flavobacteriales bacterium UBA4585 | reverse complement strand
CGGATATCTCTAAAGCATTTAGCAAGGCTGCCGCAGTAATAATAGCAGTACCGTGTTGATCATCGTGCATGATAGGAATATCCAATTCCTCTTTCAGGCGTTGCTCGATGTAAAAACAGTCGGGCGCTTTAATATCTTCTAGATTAATTCCACCAAAAGTGGGTGCAACTGCTTTAACTGCTTCAATAAATTTATCAGGGTCGTTTGCATCCAATTCAAGGTCAAAAACATCGATATCAGCGAATATCTTGAAAAGTACGCCCTTCCCTTCCATCACCGGTTTTGAGGCCTCCGGGCCTATATCCCCTAATCCCAAAACGGCTGTTCCGTTTGTAATCACGGCGACTAAATTTCCTTTAGCCGTGTATTTATAAACGTCTTCAGGATTGGCAGCAATTTCCATACACGGGTCTGCAACACCCGGTGAATACGCAATACTCAGATCGCGTTGTGAGTTTGAAGGTTTTGTCGGAACCACCTCTATTTTACCCGGTTTAGGCATTTGGTGGTAGTGAAGGCTATCCTTCTTTTTAATAGGTCTCTGACTCATAATGAGTGAAAATTAGTATAAAAAGGTATTGAAAGGAAACCTTGTCGAATGGATTTCTGCAGCCACACGGTACAACGTTTTTCTCAATTCATCAATATTGTTTTTGTCTTGCGCACTAATGAAGACAGCACGTTCGCCAACCTTATTCATCCAAGTACGCTTCCATTGTGCTAAATCGTAGTTCTCTTCAGTAAGCTCTAAGTCAAATTCATCCGGCTCGTTGTAAGTAAATGCATCGATTTTGTTAAAAATCATAATACACGGCTTATCCATGCTCTCAATTTCCTGAAGAATAATATTTACACTTTCGATGTGGTCCATGAAACTAGGGTGGCTAATATCAACCACATGAAGCAACACATCTGCCTCTCGAACCTCATCAAGGGTCGATTTAAAACTCTCCACCAATTGGGTAGGAAGTTTTCGAATAAAACCCACGGTATCGGTAAGTAATAGCGGCAGGTTATCGATGTTAATTTTGCGTACCGTTGTGTCTAGCGTAGCAAATAGCTTGTTTTCTGCAAGTACATCGGTTTTGCAGAGTAAATTGAGAAGCGTGCTTTTACCAACATTAGTATATCCTACCAAAGCTACGCGCACCACTTTACCGCGATTTCCGCGTTGCGTACTCATCTGAACATCGATCTTCTGTAACTTTTTCTTAAGCAACGAAATCTTCTGTTGTATGATACGACGGTCCGTTTCAATCTGCGTTTCCCCGGGACCGCGCATCCCAATTCCCCCTTTTTGACGTTCAAGGTGCGTCCACATTCTAGTCAATCGAGGAAGTAAATATTGATACTGGGCCAATTCTACTTGCGTTCGCGCATAGGAGGTTTGCGCGCGTGCCGCAAAAATATCGAGAATTAAATTTGTGCGATCCATGACCTTCACTTCCATCAAAGCTTCAATATTCTTTAGCTGAGAAGGGGTGAGTTCGTCGTCAAAAATGATCATATCAATGTTCTCTGCTTTTACAAAGCCTTTGATATCTTCCATTTTACCAGAACCCAGGAACGTTCTCGAGTTGGACTGAGATAGCTTTTGAGTGAACATATGAACCGTATCGGCACCTGCGGTATCGGCTAAAAAGCGAAGTTCCTCGAGGTATTCTCTTGACTTCTCTTCGTCCTGATCCCGGTTAACGATACCAATAAGAATACAGCGCTCACGCTCGAGCGTATTCTTTTTCTTAAGCTCAATCATAAAGTAGGGCTGCCGTTAGGCGCCTTGAAGGAATTCAGCCCAAGGCATACGCAGGGCAATTAAGAACAATCCAATACCAAACCAAACCACTACGGATTTAGCTTTGGCCGAAGCAACTTCCGCGCGTTTTGACTTTGCATTACCTATAGTAATTAAAACTGCTGCCAAAATCATGGTTGTTGGGTGCTCTACATATTTAAATCGCAATCCAGCATCGCCCATAAGCGTTCCCATATCAGAGAACATATCTAGGTTAAAACCGAACAACATTATTAATCCGATGGTGATCTGCAGGTGCGTTAATAGCACTGCTATTTTATTTTGACGTGCCAATTTATCTGAGAACGGGTTATCCGATTTCCAAACTAAAAAGTTCTGAACCAAAACCACCAACATCAACAATAAGTAGACAAATGGCAGCCAATGATGCAAGTGTAGTAATCCTGTGTACATCTATTCGTATTTTTCACAAAGTTACGAATCCTCACGAAGCACTACTCCACTGTGAAAAAATACATTTTATCTACACTTGTTCTCTTAGCAGCCGTTCTCGTTGGTCTTATGCCGCTTTTGAATCTAAAATCCGTTCAAGCACGCTATGAAGTACCAACAGAAGCCGTCGTATTTCCTCCATTGCGAGGCGCTCAAGACCGGTTGGTAAAGAGCATACAATTTCAGACTATTAGTCAAGATCCCCGAATGCTCGACACAGCTACTTTTGACGCCTTTGGCCAATTCCTTCGTGACTCATACCCTAGTGTTTTCGAGACCGTACGAGTGGACACATTTAGTACGCATACCTATCTCCTGCATTGGCCTGGCAACGAAGCGGCAACTAAAAACTACCTCTTTGTAGCGCATCAAGATGTCGTCCCTGTCGATAGAAAAAGTAGTACAGAATGGTCAGCAGCTCCGTTTTCCGGTGACTTTCTAGCGGACTCCACAGGTGGCGTGGAAGGATGGATTTATGGACGGGGTACACTTGACGATAAAAGCGCACTCATTGCACTGATGGAAACCATAGAATCACTTTCATATTCAGGCTTCCAACCCGAACAACATCTGTATTTCTGCTTTGGACAAGATGAAGAGATTGGCGGTAAAGCAGGAGCGGCAGTTGTTGCAGCCCATTGCCGTGCTAAAGGACTTCGCTTTGACGCGATTCTAGATGAAGGCGGGATCATTTCTACTGGAAGTATACCAGGACTTAAAGACACACCGGTGGCACTTATTGGGACTGCCGAAAAAGGCTACCTCAGCGTAGAGGTCAGCTTTAACCTTGCCGGCGGTCACAGCAGTATGCCAAATACCGAAACCGCCATTACACGTGCCGTAGCCTTTACAAATGCATTGAACGACGGACTCTTTCAGCCCGAATTTTCGGCTCCCCTAGAAGGATTCATTACGCACCTCGCACCAGAAATGCCTTGGTCTTTGAAATCAGTTTTTGCGAACCGATTTCTAACAGAACCGCTGCTCCTAAACATTTACCAGCAAAGCCATACCGGACGTGCCTTGACGAATAACACAGCGGTGGCTACCATGATTTCTTCCGGAATAAAAGATAATGTAGTGCCCGCGAGCGCCCGTGTGGTGTGCAACACTCGGATTTTACCAGGCACTTCTCCTGAGGACGTCCTCGAACGCTATGCGGCGCTCGCGGCCAAATTCGGTGGCACAGCGACTCCCTACAATACTATTGGCGGTGGAGCCAGCCCAACTTCTTCGACGAAACATACGGATTTTGTGAAGATTGGTCAGGCTGTAAAACACGTCTTTCCTGAGGCTTTGGTGAGTCCCTATTTGACCATTGGAGGCACGGACAGCAAGAACTTTGAAGGGCTTGCGCAAAACACATACCGATTCCTTCCTATCGCTCTAAGTGCAGAGGAAGTTGGCGGAATTCACGGTACCAACGAGCGAATTTCTGTTGACGGATTTAATAAAATGGTCGACTTCTATACTGTAGTGATGCAATTGTGGAGCGCGGGAAAATTCCCCGAATAAAGGCACAAAAAAACCCCCGGCGCGATGCGCCGGGGGTTGCATATTTTCGAGTATTGAACTCGTTTTATTGAATGGCGATATTAAAATCTAATATGCCGCCTTCTTCATCGCGAACAAAATCGGCCTCACCTCTGAATTCTTCTCCAGACTCAAGGCTCACAATGCCTGATGCATGGAACATCATTCCATCGAAAATTCCTTCAATGCCTTTAAACGTAGCTTCGAACGAGCCGTCTTCAGAACTGATTTTCATGAGCGATTCAGTAAGTTGCTCATTGTTTACTGCGACATCTAAATCGACAGAAACAGGTCCTTCAAACACGGGGCCGTGAACCATTGCCTCAGCACCTTTAAGTTTCATTTTCATGACTTCTTGACGAAGCTCAACAGGTGCTGCTGATGCAACTTCACTATGCGTGTCGTGCCCGTCTCCCAAGATTGGTGCGATCACAAGACCGACCAAACAAGTCAACTTAATTAAGATGTTCATCGATGGACCTGAAGTATCCTTGAATGGATCACCAACAGTATCACCAGTTACTGCCGCCTTGTGCGCTTCAGAACCTTTGTACGTCATTTCACCGTCAATCATAACACCGGCCTCAAAGGACTTCTTAGCGTTGTCCCAAGCACCACCAGCGTTGTTTTGGAAGATTGCCCAAAGAACACCTGATACAGCAACACCGGCCATGTAACCACCTAGCATTTCAGCAGCTTCTTGACCCGTGTAACCAAAGGCCATAGGTAAGAATGCTACAACTAGTGGGAAGATGATAGTCATCGCACCTGGCAACATCATTTCTTTCAAAGAAGCCTCTGTTGAGATTGCAACACATTTATCGTATTCTGGTTCCGCTTTGTATTCCATAATACCTGGAATCTCTTTAAACTGACGACGTACCTCTTTCACCATTTCCATGGCTGCTTTACCTACTGCATTCATAGCAAGAGCCGAGAACACTACAGGAACCATACCCCCTACGAATAGCATCGCAAGAACTGGAGCTTTAAAGATGTTGATACCGTCAATACCTGTGAAGGTTACGAAGGCCGCGAATAGCGCCAAAGCAGTCAATGCTGCAGAAGCAATAGCGAACCCTTTACCGATTGCCGCAGTAGTATTACCTACAGAATCTAAAATATCAGTACGCTCACGTACCTCTTCTGGTAATTCGCTCATTTCAGCAATACCACCTGCATTATCAGCGATAGGACCAAATGCATCAATAGCCAACTGCATAGCAGTCGTTGCCATCATTGCTGAAGCAGCAATAGCTACACCGTAGAAGCCTGCAAAAGCATACGAAGACCAGATTGCACCTGCAAATAGAAGGATAGGTGCGAAAGTTGAAATCATACCTACTCCCAAACCTGCGATGATATTTGTCGCAGCACCGGTAGCTGATTTTTGAACGATATCTAAAATTGGTTTTTTACCTAACCCTGTGTAGTATTCTGTGAAATAAGAGATTAACGCACCTACTACAAGACCTACGATAACAGCACCGAATATGGCATTGCGTGTAACGTCTTTGAAACCTTCACCAAAGAACTTCATGCTCAAAGTTTCAGGCAGCAACATCTGGATCAATACGTATGAACCGATACCCGTAAGAATAATAGATACCCAGTTACCCATGTTTAATGCACGTTGTACTTCCGGCTCTTTAGCACTGTTGTCTTTAATGCGAATGAAGAATGTACCGATGATAGAGAAAATAATTCCTACACCAGCAATCATCATAGGAAGCATGATAGGACCGTGGTTGTCAAGGAAATTGCCTGTACTGATCAAATTATCATTAATCACATAGTTTCCTAGAACCATAGAAGCCAATACCGTTGCTACATAAGAACCAAACAAATCGGCACCCATACCAGCAACATCACCGACATTATCACCCACGTTATCTGCAATAGTCGCAGGGTTGCGAGGATCATCTTCAGGAATACCTGCTTCAACTTTACCTACAAGGTCAGCACCAACATCAGCAGCTTTCGTGTAGATACCACCACCTACACGAGCAAACAACGCGATAGATTCAGCACCAAGCGAGAAACCTGCGAGCGCTTCAAGAACAACAGTCATCTCGTTGTAGAACGTGTCCTCACCAGTAATGAACCAGTTTGTTAAGATTATAAATAATATACCTAGACCGAAAACTGCAAGACCGGCTACGCCTAATCCCATTACAGTACCACCGCGGAAAGATACTTTCAACGCTTGCGGTAAAGAGGTACGAGCGGCCTCTGTAGTTCTAACGTTAGAATCTGTTGCGATACGCATTCCTATGTTTCCTGCTACCGCAGAGAATACAGCACCAATAACGAATGCAACAACGATGAACCAGTGTGTGGTTTCAACGATAGAAGAAACAATTCCGAGAAGGGCACCTGCCACTACAACGAAGATTGCCAAAATGCGGTATTCCGCGTTTAAGAATGCCAAAGCGCCTTCTTTAATGTAGGCTGCTAACTTTGTCATTTTTTCTGAGCCTGAATCTTGTTTTACAACCCAATTGCGTAAAACGAACATGTAGATTAGACCAACAATACCGAATACGGGTATCAATAAAAGCATGTTTTCCATTTTCTTATGGTTTGATTTAAATAATCAGCCCCTCCCGTAAAACGGAAAGGGCTGCAAATATAAGTCTTTGAGTCGTTCGTTCGAACCTTGAATTAAATCGACTTGATTATTTAACGTACATCACTGATTTCACGGCATCAACAACCTGTCCAACTTG
>CATAQZ010000115.1 GCA_949487015.1 Flavobacteriales bacterium UBA4585 | reverse complement strand
GGCATGTCCGACTTAGCCATTAATGCAACAGAGTGGCGCTCCGCGGAATGGGCTTTTCAGCGCGGTTTGTACAATGATATTTTCGAAGATGCAGCGGCTATGGATACTGCTATTGAAGCTCTAGTGGGCCGATTGCTAACGAAATCTGTACCCGCAATGCGCGGGCTCAAGAAGGTCTTTTGGGAAGGCACGGAACATTGGGACGATTTGTTGGCCGAGCGCGCTGCGATCAGCGGCGAACTCATCCTAAGCAAGGAAGCCAAAGACGCCATTCATGCATTTAAAAAGAAGTAATGATTCGATTCCTCGTCGTTTTTAGCTTATTAAGTACCGCAATTTTTGGCCAGAGTGATTCCACAGTGATTGCATCGTATCACCGAAACGCTATTTACAGCGCGGCGGGTTCGTTTACGGATTTGGACAATTGGAACGCTGGCGGGGAAAACAGTTCAAACATCAGTTTATTGCTTCGTGAAAATTGGACAAAAAAAGGCGAGAACTTCACCACCGTTCATCTCTTAGAAGGCAATTATGGACTCAGTCGCCAAGCCGGAATACTTACGAAAAACGCCGATAAATTGGAGTTCACGACCACGCTCACGGGCTCGCCGAAAACTACGGATTGGAACTTATCTGGACAGTTAAACGTGCGCACTCAGTTTGCCCCAGGATTTGCGAAAGGGGATACTACCCGTACGCCCATTTCCACATTTGGCGCGCCTGTATATGGTCAATATTCCTTTGGTATCGGCAACAACTCTTGGGAGCATTGGCAAGTCTTTTTATCTCCTTTTGCAGGAAAGAGCACAACGGTATTTGACGAGACTTTGCGCGAAAAAGCCGCCTTTGGTGTGGATACTGGGGCGACCTGGCGCTTTGAGGCGGGGGCAAAAATTACGCTGAATTATACGCAGCAACTTACGGATGAGTTTGAAGTCACGGCAAAATCTGACCTCTTCTTTAATTACTGGGAGTCGATATCTGCGACCGATTTAAACCTGGACATTATTGCCATTTATAAGATCCGCAAGGCGCTTTCGTTCAACGCGCATTTCCAAATGATTCGAGACATTGACCAGATTGATGCATGGCAACGGCGTTCTGTGCTGGGTGTAGGTTTGGCGTATACGCTACAGAATTAACCTTTGCGATACGTTCGAATGGGTGCTTTTACTCCTTGGCGCTCCTCACTTGTGGTGCTGTAATTGCCGTTTGGCCAAAGCCAAAGACATTCCCCTTGTGGTTCAGAAAGGCCGTAAGGAAGCAGCTCAGGTTCCCTTTGCATAACATCGATGACTGAAGTATTCTGATCACGACGCCAGAGTAGTATGCGGTCGTAATTCCGCAAAATAATTGGACAGGAGTCGTTCGCAAATAGTCTAGAATCTGCAGCCGTGGATAGGTACATGCTGAATCTTCCTTTGAGCTGTGCAGTATCTATAATTCCTGAACCCATTGAGGCTTTTGATAGTTCATATAGGCCGTTTCTAGACTCTCTTTTGGAAATGAAATACCAGTTTTCTGAGACGGGATCAACAAAAACGGCTTCAACATCACGCGGACCAGTACTGTAGGTAAACCTAAGAGAATCTAAAAATTCTGGGACGTAGTGAACCACGCCAGAGACTAAGGTATCAAAACTCCCCTCTTGCGGCTCTTTCATGGTATATACCGTGACAAAGTCTCTCAATTCCAAATTATCCCCCACATCTGCAATGCCTAACATGGGAATGTTGTCTGAAACAAAAAAAGTAAGCTCTTCCCAGTCCATATTTACAAGGCCTTCAATGAGGAGTGTAGCTGTTGTTTTTCCAGTTTTACAATTCACTAAATAGAGGGAGGTATTATCGCCACTATCGTTAACTAGCCAAACATGGTGCGGAAAGGAGGTCGCTAATACTCCTCCAGAAGCCTCGCTCACGGAGATTGTGGAGGTAGAGCTATCGGGAACTAGCGAATAATCTTTAGCGGTATTTAGAGCGTCAAAAATGAAGGTATTCTGAAACGTTATAGGCTCTGGTGCGGGCTCCACTTTGCCACAACAGAGCAAGAATAAGGGAAGTAGAGTGTAGAAAAATCTGTACATGCTAAAAAGATAGAAGGCTTTCGTTATGCAATTGTTCTGTTAAGATAAAAGCAGTGTTTACAGTAAGTTATGCGATTGCTAAGGGCTAACAGATAAATAGTTTTCAATTAAGATTAATCCAACAAACACTTAACTATCAGCGGTTTAAGAATTTTCACTTTTGAGAAAACCATTTATCAAATGAAAAAAATATTTTTATTCGCTCTCACTCTAATAGCATTAGGTGTTAGCGCCCAAAATGCCGCAGTTCAGGGAACAGTGGTAGATTTTGACCAATTTCCTATGCCTGGTGCCCTAGTTACTTCGGTACAAAGCGGTCATTCGACAGTGACCGATGATTTAGGGAATTTCACCTTGACGAACTTACCAGCAGGTGAAATAGAAATTACGGTTTCTTCTTTAGGTTACAAGGACGTTGTAAAGACATTGAGTCTATCTGAAAACGCACTTGTCGTCGTGGACGTGCAACTTCTTCAGGGAACTAATGAGTTAAGTGAAGTTATTGTAACGGGTAATTACCTTAGAAATCAGGCAAAAGCTCTGGCTCAACAACGTCAAAATACAGGGGTTACTAATGTAGTTAACGCAGATCAAATTGGTCGTACACCAGATGCAAATATTGGAGATGCATTGAAGCGTATTTCGGGTATTACAATCCAAAACGATCAGGGAGAAGCACGTGACATCATCATTCGTGGACTCGCACCACAATTGAATAGTGTGATGGTTAATGGCGAGCGTATGCCTTCTGCAGAGGGAGATAATCGTAAAGTTCAATTGGATTTGATTCCTTCGGATATGATCCAAACGGTGGTAGTGAATAAAGCCGTTACCGCCGATATGGATGCGGATGCAATTGGCGGTGCTGTAAATTTAATTACACGTCAGGCTCCACAGCGTCAGCGTATTTCTATTACAGGAGGCTCAGGGTATAACTTTCTTTCACAAAAACCCATTTGGACAGGTGCAGCTATTTATGGAAACCGCTTCATGAATAACAAGTTGGGTGCTGTAGTTTCTATTTCAGTCAACGATCATGATTTTGGATCAGATAATGCAGAAATGGAATGGGAATTTGATGACGCTGGAAACCCATCCATAGTAGATTATCAGGTTCGCGGCTACAATGTTCGCCGCTTGCGTCAATCGTATTCATTAAGTCTTGATTACGACCTTGCAAAAGGGCACAAAGTATTCTTTACGGCATTACATAATGACAGAAAGGATTGGGAAAATCGTTACCGT
>CATAQZ010000114.1 GCA_949487015.1 Flavobacteriales bacterium UBA4585 | reverse complement strand
TTACCATTCTTTAGTTATGGTGGTTCTTCCCTATGGGGCTTTACCATATTACTCTTCATCTTCGTAAAGCTCGACGCTGAACGCTGGAACCGCCTCTCGTAATAGCCTTCTATAAAAAATGCGAGCCGATGCAAATGCATCGGCTCGCGCCTCTAATAGTCTATGCTTTAGTGCTACGGGCTAGAACATCATGTAACGCATATCCTCAATCTTCGCTTTTTCCTCTAAAGCTTTATAAGCCTGAGTTCCTACGAGATTGCGAATACTGCGTTGGGTATTCTGTGCCATATTTGAGTAGTCGATTGCAGGTGCGGGAGTTGCAGGAGAAGTAATGGCAACAAAAGCTCCATTTTCACCTGTAATCACACCACTTAATGAACCTGGTTCTAAACCGCAGATCCTTCCTACAACCGCGGCTTCATTACCGACGCCCGCAATGTTGAATTGAGATATGCGGAAGCTCAGCGTACGTACTTCTTTACCTGACGCTGCAGCTACTGCTTCAATAGTCGAAGCTTCAGACAATGCCTTTTCTAAACGCTCTGTAATCAAGGCTTTCTTCGCCTCTTTCTTAGCAGCTTCTAAACACTGGCCTTGTACCAATTCAAAAGACGTCGTTCCTTCATTGAGTTTATCAGTTAATACCACAACTACATATCCTTTTCCGTCATTCTCTAGCAATCCGATATTACCTTCTTCACGCTCCTCATCCCATGCCCAACGGACTACACGACGTGCAGCACCTAATCCTGAAACTACTTCTTCGAAACGACCTAAGTTACGAGCTGGACGCAGAAAGAATCCCTTTTCAGAGGCCAATGCGCGGTAATCTTCTGCAGTTTGTGCTTCGGCCGCATAACCTGAAGCTTGATTGTATAAGTTTTGAATGGTTGCTTCGGAAGGTAAGATCTCACGAATGATTTGGCCGATCTTGTAAACATCGTTTGAACCTTTTTGATCGGTTACTTGGATCACGTGCCAACCGAACTGCGTTGGAACAACACCCATTGAGCCATTTTTCTTGAAGAAACAGAAGTTCTCAAAAGGCTTCGCCATTGCACCACGAGAGAAATAACCTAAATCACCGCCTTTTTCTTTTGCTACAATGTCTGAAGAAAACTCTTCACTTACAGATTCGAAAGCAGCAGGATTCTCTTCAAGATATGCAAACAGACTATCCGCTAATACTTTAGCCTCTTGCGGATTGCGCGTGATGGAAGCATCAGCTCTTGTCGCTCCAGCGAATGGAATAAGTATGTGGCGTGCCTGTACACTATCTGGTACAATTTTTCTGTCTACGAGTTTAACCACTGCAAAAGCTCCGCCTAAATCAATGGGGCCTTTCTGGTAACCTACTGATTGACCGTCAACAAGTGTATCAAGACCAGTACCGACTAATTCTGTAATGGTGTAGTATTCTGATTGGAAACGAACATCGCTGTGTAAATTGACAAATACAGAATCGTCTTCCTCATTCATCCATTCCAATGAAAGGGTAGCTAATTCAGCACGAACCGATTCGCGATCGGACTCAGATGGAGCCAATGGGAAGTTGATGAACTCAATATTACGGCCCTCTTCTTGCTCGAAATCTTCCTTGTTTGCGTTGTAGTATCGCTTCGCATCTTCTTCGGTAACATCGATTTCATCTTCGTTTACATCGATATATGGGACATAAACGTACTGCGTTGGGTGCTGTGCATCACCGCGCTTTATTTCAGCCTCTGCAAGACCGGTCGGCATAAAAATCGCCTTTTCGATTGCATTGGTGTATTTGAAGTTTTGTGCTTGATTAGCTACTGCACGCTCAAAAGCTAGCCACTGCGTCCACATCTCAACAGATTGTTCGGAAGCATCGCGATTCTCACGAACCTGCGCGATGTAGCTTTTGAACATGTTTTCATCAAACTGGCCATTCGCCCCAGCAAAATTCTGACGGATGTTTGGGTTGGTGATAATATCGAAATAAATCTCCTGCTGACTTACGCTCATACCTGCCGCACTTAATTCCGCAGAAAGCAATTCTTCAGTAACGATATTGTTCCAAACGAAGTTTGCTAGCTGAATGCTGGTTGTGTTTGCGTATTGTTCTGGATTTCCTGCACGCAACTCTTCCATACCCTGGCTGAGTTCTTGACGTGTGATATCACGACCATTTACGGTTCCGATGATATTTGGGTCTCCAAAAAACTTAGATCCACCTGAGCGGAATAAATCTCCTAAGAGGAAAGCAATGAGTGCTACAAACACCACGACTACTAAAAGTCCTGAGCGCTGTCTGATGCGTTGTATTGTTGCCATTGTCTTGCAATTAAATGAATGAGTCTGCGAATATAAGGATTGGCGCCAATTAATTGGCCTTTACGAGCACCTCTTCCAACCTGTTTGCCTTAGTTTTTTGTACGAGGAATAAGTATTGATCACTTCGGACAACGGTTCCCTTCTCTGGAAGGCTTTGATAAAGGTCTAAAATATAGCCTCCAAGTGTATTGTAATTTTCACTTTGAGGAAGCTCAAGACCCCATTTTTCATTGATATCAGAGATGTCTAAACGCGCGGAGAATAACCATTCACTATCATTTATTTGACGTTCCAGTAATTCTTCGGTATCGTGTTCATCCTCAATCTCGCCGAAAATCTCTTCGATAACATCCTCTAACGTGATCATTCCACTGGTTCCACCATGCTCGTCTAATACTACAGCTATGTTTCGTTTCTCTCGCGTAAAAAGATTGAGTATCTCATCAGCACGCATACTTTCAGGTATAAATGCAACAGGACGAAGTACTCGTTTTAGATGATCCGGCTTTTTAAAAAGCTCAAATGCATGCACATACCCAATTATTTTATCAATATTCTCTTCGAACACGAGTAGCTTGCTGTAACCTGATTCGATGAAAAATGCCCTTACCTTATCCGGCATTTCATTCACCTCTACACTTTCAATTTCGGTTCTCGGAATCATAAATTCACGAGCTTTTGTCTCAGGAAATTCGAGCGCATTTTTGAATATTTCCAATTCTGGGTCAACATCCTCTTTTCCGTCAGATGTTCGAGGAACACGTTCTCTAACATAGTGATCAAGCTCCATGCGACCGAAGGCATTTTCTTCTTCTTGTACCTCTACTCTGAATACGTATTTTAAAAAGAATTGGCTGACACCAAGCATGAGTGCGCTCGGCAGACGCAATAGCCAAAACAACAGCCACGCAGGTAAACTTAACCAACGCATAAGTCCTTCAGCATTTTGGCGAAAAAGTGTTTTAGGAAGAAATTCCGCAAAAACTAGAATCACAATAGTAGAAACGGAAGTCTCCAACAATAGAATAAGATATTCCATTGCACCCCAAGCAGCAAAGACTGGTGTAAGCAATCGGTGCATGTAATTTCCATAGAGTACTAATGCTACGTTGTTCCCAACCAAAATGGCGGCAATAAAAGCAGCCGGCCGATTCACTAAGTAACCAAGAGCCTTGTTCGCGACACCGCCTTTTTGGCGTTCAAGTTCCACATGTAACTTATTGATACTTAAATACGCCATCTCCAGCCCTGAGAAAAGCGCAGAAAAGAATACAGCCAGTACAATGGGTAGAAGATATTCCAATGTTTACTTCTTAGTTTGTTTAAGACGAGAGCGTCTACGTAGGAAGTACATGAAAACACCTGCCCCTAAAAAAAGAGAGAATTTAATGGTGTTCTGCCAGTTGGTGCCCCAATTGACATAAATTTCAACTGAACTGACTGCAGCTACACCTAGCCACATAATTTCTATAAATCGCAATGCCTTATTCATCGTCTACTGTTATTTCTCCTTGTACTTTATAAATGCGGTAGGTATTAAACGACTGATCGGCTTCAAAACCTTTCCCCCGTATGAGCTGACCGTCGGACAGAATCTGCACCTTCGCATCACTATACAAACGCTCTTCTTTTTTATCCCAGAATAATAATTCAGTGGTCATTCGCTCACCTTTTCCGTTCGTTACTTCAACATTCCCACCGATACCCCATAGATCTTCCTTCTTCAACTGTCTTGCGGTATCAGCTTTTAAGACCGTTGCTGTTTTCGCATTCGCACTGTAGAAATTCACCGTTACACCTTCCCCAAAAAAGACGTAGGCTGGATCCATATTCCCAAAGTCTTGTAACAGTCCTGCGCGAATTTCTAATACCTTTTGCCCGCTATCGCTATACGTGATGTGCGCTCCGTGTTGTTCGTTCAAAGGAAATACGACTGGAATCTTGCTAACCTCAGCGACATCCATTGAATCATTTGAACAGGCACTGAAAAAAACCACAGCTAAAATGAGAAGTGATTTGGGTTGTTTCAAAAGAGATTTCATACAAACGAAGGTCGGTAAAAATGTGCAAAAAAAATTCCCCTAGACATTTGTCTAGGGGAACTGTTAAAGTCGTTACTAACGGCTTAATAGAATTTAACGCTTACCGTCTCATTAATCCAACAGCCGATATTAATCTTGTCACCTTCTTTATAACCTAATTGGAATGAAATTCCTTTATCAGGAATTTGTTGGCTGTAAGCTGAAATTAATTTAGCAGCCTTATCGGCGATGCTTGGATCAATACTTCTTGCGTAGCTCAATTTGTTAATTGCCGCCCAATACACTGCATTTTTCTCAACTGCATTCGATCCACAAGAACCTGCGGCGTCTGCATAAATGGTTGCAAGGTATAAATAAGGATTTCCCCAATTCTTGCGGAGTTGACCCGCCTTAAGGCAATTACTTTTTGCAGAAGATAGCGCACCCATTTTCTGATTAACATAAGCTAACCCCATGTAAGTATTTGCTTTACGACGAAGATCTTCTTCTTGCTCAATGGCTTCGGTGTAGTACTTCTTAGCCATTGCCCAATCGCTTTTATTTACGCCTAATTTCGCCATATTCAATGCCGCTTGTGCACTAGGCTCAATTTCATACAATGTTTCGGCGATTGAAATAAATACAGGATTGTCCGTACAAGAGGTTAATTCACCGTCCTCGCCTACGCGTTCTTTCTGTAATAGGTTACCCGCACGTTTCAACCACTCTACATTATCTTTGTTCTCTTCGAAAGCTTCCTCGTTGTAGATCAGTGTAAGTTTATTACATGTCAAAAGTGGACTTAGGATTTTTTCAATGTTCCGTTGCACCTTCGTAATATTTCTCAAACGAATTTCGTTATTCGACATCTTACGTTTATCCACAGAGGTTAAACCTTGCTCATCTAATTCGTACTTCGTCTTAAGCTCATCTGCTTTATCAAGAACGCTTACCAATTCTTGGGTCGTTGCATCCAACTCTGGCTTAACCAATGGTGGTAGTTTCGCCGCCTTCTTCATGCGCTTCTTCGAGGAATTGTTGTAGGCATTCGTTGAATCGTAAACTGCCAGCTTTGCATCATACACTGCTTTTGCGGCTTCAGTTGTAGGACGAATACTGTCCGCGTATGCGATAAAATCGAGTACAGAATCTGCCTGTAATTCGATATTGTAGTTTTCGACGTTAAACGTATTAAAGTTGAATTCGAGTGAAACTAAGACTGAGTTGTAGACCTCAAACAAACGATCTACATCTTTGGTCTTATTAAATTCCTTCACATTTGCTTGGAAGTATCGGTCCGTGTGTGCAACTGACATGGTATCACCTAAAAGTGACTTTGCCTCTTCAAACATCACCACAGCTTTTGAAACACTATCAGAATTCTTTCTGTAATAGTTGTAGAAATGGTAAGCTTTTGATGAGATTGCATTCGCTTTTTCCTCAGGGAAGTGAACTGCGAATACGTCATATAAACGCAGAAGCTCTTGAATCAATGCATTTTTAGTTGCATCGTCACTGGCTTCTTTAATCTTCGCTTCGATAATATTATCACCGTATGTGTAAATACGAATATTTGCAGATGGACACGTTTCATAAAGCGCTTTCCACGCATCGTAGGCTTCTGCATAGTCTTTACTCTGGTAGTAAGAGCCCATGATGTTATAGTTCTGAAAACAAGAAACAGAGTCGGCAATGGAATTACCCCACTTCGACTCTTGTGCTTGGGCAGAAAAGCTCATCAATAAAATACCGAATACAAATAGGATTCGTTTCATAATCATCACGTTTTTTATCTATATCTAAATTTCTGGAACCATTTGTCGTTGAGTGTTATCCCAAAGTTCAAATTCCAATAGTCTTCTTTTAAATCGGATTCCACGCCACTCCAACGGGTACCTCTTCCTACACTAATATTCAAAAAGCTTGCCTTTTGTTCACCAGGAGCTAAACTTCTGTAAATAATAGGAAGCGTTAAACCTAAATTGATTTCTTGCGTAACGTAAGTAGGTCCAGTAGCAGGCTCCTGCCAATAGTATTGACCTTTCTCTCTTGAATAACCGAATCGGTATCTTGATATGGCAAAGTAATTCGAGCTACGTCTGAGCTGTGGAATGACATAGGAAGGCACCATTACTAGGCCTACACTTCCTCTTTCACTCGCGGCAATAGCCGATTGAACTGGCGTACCCCCTAATGGTGTGAAATCTCTGTAGTCTTGCCAATTCACTCTTCGATAGTCTAGGACCAAATCCCAAGCATTGACAGGGATATTTTCGACCGTTCTACTCACACCAAAACCAAATCCTGAAGAGGTAGGTAGAATCATACTGCCCTCTTCTGATAGATTGTAAAATAATGTGTCGACTGGGGTTTCTACGATACCACTATTAATAAAAGAGTATTGCGTAGAAATTTGACGCGAATTCATGGAACCTCCAAAACCGTAAACTGCTCCAGCTACAAAATGGAATCGATCAATATCTCCTTGCAACTGCGTTCCTATGTCGAAAATCAAGTCGCTAATTCCTGTTTTGTTTGTTTTGCTTACGGAGAGAAATTGACTATTCGCTAGAATAGTTTTATTACTCGTTTCCATTTCGCCAAAGATGTAGC
>CATAQZ010000113.1 GCA_949487015.1 Flavobacteriales bacterium UBA4585 | reverse complement strand
TCGGGTTTGAAGGAGAGCAATGCTTCCTGAGCTTTCAACGCTTTTGGGTAATCTTTGAAAATGCGCCATTCTAGTTCCACCTCTTGTTCTGAAGTGAACGTCCAAAATTCCTTACCGCGCTCAAATCGAAGCAGGTTGTCTTCAATCTGTTCTTGCGCTTTGATGTATTTTTCCCGCTCGATATTGATGACTACGAGCATAAAATATGGGGTCTGTTTATCGTAGAGCTCACTGAGCGTGTAATAGGTCTTGTAGGCCAATTCTTTATCGCCCTTTTCGTAGGCTATCCCTGCTTTAGATAATAAATACTTTTGATAGTTAGGACGCATCTGAAGGCACACTTCGAGATCCGCCAGCGCTGCATCGTATTTTTTAACAGCATAATTTGCCTCTGATCGGAAGAAGTACAGATCTTCCCGCTGCCAGCGCTTAGCAATGGCGAGATCGTAGTGCACCAAAGCCTGTGTAGGTTGTGGTGGGTCTAATGCCATGAAAGCGCGACCTACATACACATTATCCTGTCCACTAAGGGTCTGTCCTTTGGGAGCATATTCGGTGATGGCCTCGTATTTTTTAGTATTCCAAAGTCTCGAAATGTAGGATTGCGACTGCGCAGAAACTACCCAAAAATAGCAGGCGAAGACCACCAAAAGCTTAGGCAAACGGATCATCATAGCGATAGGGGTTGTTCGAGGTCCCAATTGGCCTTGAGTTCGAAGGTTTGTTCCTTAAGAATGGGCTCAGCAGTTTCGGTAGTGTACCATGAAGCGGGCGTCCATACCGAATCGCCATTAATGTCAACAAATCCTCTGAAGGTATATTTTCCAGGCAATTGATTTCCCAGGTCGATCACTGTGGTATCAGAGGTGCCACGATAGGGCGCAAAAGTAAACGATTGGACATAACCGCTTTCGTGAGTGAGCCAACCCAAAACAGTCGTGTCGGCTGATGGTACGATTAGCTTTAATTGACCTAAGTTTTCCGGTTTTGCTGTATCGATTACGTTAACTATGGAGTCCGTAAAAAGGGTAGTGTCCAGCGCGGGAGTCTCGAAAACGGAGTTGTAGTAGGGCAGGTCAAATACAGTCGTATCATGGCTTGAGTAAAGATTTTTACGAAATCCGAACGGCTCGTTTTCAGGACTCCAGTTTCCATCAAAATTGAGGTCTTCAAAGACCAGTACATCGAATGAATCTAATGGCATGTAGTTAAATGAAACGCGGCCTTCTTTTGTCGGAATTAAGCTAAACAAAGGCGAAGTAACGCTATCTATATGCGAATCGACAAGCCAAACCTTGAGCGATTCATAGGGTACTTTAGACTCAGGAGTAATGCTGAGGTTGAGTTGTAAACTGTCCACATAATCCCCGGTACTCCAAACCAATTCTAAATTGGAGTATGTATTGTTTTCATTTAAATCCCCAATAGCATCTCCGAAGGTGATGCGATACGTCGTCTGCGCACGCAATTCTTGTTCCTCCCAGCGTATTAAGAGCCTTTTACCTTTAATTTCCGCCTCAAGCCCCTCCAAAGGTGGAGTTGCAACCATGGTATTGCGAAGGTCACGGGCTTGAATGTATTCGTCAAAAACGACTGTCGCTTCAGAACCGTTGAACTGTAATGTGCCCATTTCAGGCGATTGCGAAACTATATTGGGCGGTGTTTCGTCGCGAGGTCCACCTTGCGGCTTACTCTGCACAGCACATCCCGTGAGCAGTGCAGATACGGCCAGAAAGTACATCAATAGTCTCATAGCAAACAAAATTGGCCAATTCCAGCCAAACTACCCTCATCAAAACGTTGCTTTGAATCAGTTATTCTCAACATTCCACTTTTACACCCCGTAGATGGTGGGGTACAAATAGAAATTGACTAAATTTCACCTGTTAATTTAAACGTCACAGCTGTGAAAAAACTTTTACTCTCTATCCTTTTGGGTACTGCAGCATTGGGCTTACAAGCTCAAACCTACTGTACTCCATCATACACCACAGGTTGTACCTATGGAGATGATATTGAAGATGTATTCATCGGAACGTTCCAGGACACAGGAACGGGATGTACATCGAGCTACTATAATGTTCAGACGTCAGATACTGTTTTTATTCAACAGACTGCGCCTACGAGCGTTTCGTTTACCTCTAACTGGTCGACGCAGTATTTCGCGGTTTGGATTGATTTCAATGACGATGGCGATTTTGACGACAGTGGCGAGCATCTTTGGTCAAGTCCTACGAACGCATGGAGCACTACTACAGGCTCCATTACGATTCCGTCAACGGTAAGCTTAGGTTCTTATAGACTGCGTGTTCGTTCAAACTATTCTGCTGTAATCACCGCAACGCAGAGTTGTTCAAGCTTTACATATGGTGAAGTACACGATTATACAGCCACCATTACCACACCGCCGGCGTGTCCTGCCCCTGTATTTGCGAGCTTGGTCGCTTCGGATACTACGGCAACATTGAGCTGGACGAGTGCGGATACACTTTTTACAGTAGACTACGGTATTGCTGGATCAAGTAACGTTCCTACGACTGTTTCAGTTGCAGATACGTTCATAACCGTGAGCGGTTTATCACCAAACACCACCTATGAATTTTCCATAGAAACCAATTGTAGTGCAGCGGGTAATGGGTATAGCCAAACCGTTGGCCCATACACGGTGAAAACACTTTGTACGGCTCTAAGCACTCCAGTATATGAAGGATTTGATAATGATTCGACAGGTGGATTTAGCAATCCCAATGCCCCTTCTTGCTGGTATTACCTAGAAGAAACAGGTGCAGCCGGCTATGGTTACATTGACGACGCAACATGGAGCGTTAGTGCTAGGAGTGGAACCAATTATTACTACCTATACAACAGTTTTGACACTGATTATGAAGCGCTTGTTAGTCCAGCCATTATTGGGTTAGATAGCGGTACCAAGCAAATGGAATTCTATGCGGCCAACACATCATGGTCGGGGGGTAACTCGATCTATATTGGAACCGTTAGCAACACGTCGTCGCTGAATTCTCTGGACATCATAGATACCGTTTTCGTGCCTAACGGCGGAAACTGGAATCAATTCACCATATACTTTGACGCTTCTACGGGCTACAATATGACCGACGATCACATTGCGATCGTGAGTAGTGATTCAACTACCTATAGCGCGGTCTACATAGAAGACATTAGCATTACTAACGCTCCGGATTGTTTGCCTCCGTCTGCTATTTCTGTAGGTACGGTACTGCAAGACAGCGCGCAAATCTCATACACTTCGAATGGTATTCAAACGTATCTAGAATACGGCCCTCCTGGATTTGTACAAGGAACAGGAACTTCAGTTGCAGTAAGTGGCTCGCCAGCATGGCTAACGGGGTTAGATAGCAATACAACCTATGATGTTTACGTGGTGCAAATGTGTGCGGACAGTTCTGTTTCTGCTGGATTCGGCCCTGCAACCTTCAAAACCATGACCTGTTCACCTTCGAACATGTGTACTTTCACTATTGAATTGACAGATTCTTACGGGGACGGATGGAATGGCGCACTCGTTGAGGTGATCAATGCACAAGGCGGTGTTGAATTTGAGCTAGGAACAGCATTCCTCACGGGATCGAGTTATACCGAAACTATAAGTGTCTGTACTGGCGGTTCGTATACAATCGAAGTAAGTGATGCGGGAAGCTACCCAAGTGAAATAGGTTTAAATGTTGTTAGTGGAGGTGCAACCATCGCCACCTACACGAATAGTTCTTCTACCACTCTGGGTACGCAAATGGCAGCCTTCCAGGCGAGCTGTAATACCCTTTGTCCGAACCCTAAAGATTTGATTTATACCGCGGGTAAAAATGATGCGTACTTCTCTTTTGACCCGAACGGAAATACAGGGACTTTCATCTACGAGTGGGGTCCACAAGGTTTCGTTCAAGCTACAGGGTCCATGGTTTCATTTACGGATTCTACGACCAACTCTAGCTTCACTGTAACAGGTCTTTCCTCGAATACATGCTACGATATTATTCTTATCGCGGATTGTGGAGGCAATGGCTCCTCAGATACACTAGGTCCTATCCCATTTTGCACCAACAGTTGCGATTCAACAGACTTGTGTTCGTATACAATGAGTATGTATGACACCTTCGGCGACGGATGGAACGGTGCTACCGTTGATCTATATTACAATGGTGTTTACGGTCAAACCTTTGGTACAGCTTTTACCACGGGAGATAGTTTGATCGTAGATTTCGAGGTTTGTACTGGAACTGAAATTGCAGTAGTAAATGGTGCACAAGGTTCATACCCGTCAGAGGTATACTACACACTCTCAAATGCTTCAGGTACGCAAAATGTAAGTGTATCTTCTGGTAACTTCAATGTAGGTGCTGTCGATACGGTAATGTCAAACTGTGTAACTCCTTCATGTCCAACTCCATCCAATTTAGGTGTAGCAAATATGGGAAGTACTTTTGCAGACATTTCATGGACAGGCGGAACAGGATCATTTGTATTCCATTACACTGCATTAGGATCTACAAATACAATGATGGGAACGTCTACTTCCGCAATGGCCTCAATGACTGGTTTACAGCCTGTCACTACCTACAACTTCGATGTTGCTGAGGTGTGTGCTGCTGGAGATACTTCACTGCGCATGAACTATCAGTTTACAACGGACAGTTGCTCTGCTATTAATGTGGGGAACCCGAACTACAATGTTGATTCGATCAGTACGACATTTGCAGACATTACCTTTACTTGGGCAGGTGCATCGGGCTACACGTCCTATTTCATCAACTTTGGCGATGGGACTAATGGTTCAGGAATGGGTACTTCGCAAACGCATACCTATTCTGCCAATGGACAGTATACAGCGGTATTGAAACTTTATGGCGACTGTGATACCACGAGCCAGCAAATCTTTGTATCCATTCAAGGTATTGGCCTCGAAGAGCATTCAGATTTGAGCGCTTTAGTAGTATATCCGAATCCAACCCAGGGTTTAATATCTATTAACGGTTCACTTGATCAGGCCGCTCCAGTAGCTGTTCGTATCGTGAACTATTTAGGTCAAGTAATTAGCACGGATGCATTTGATGCGCAAGCTGGTGGTTTCGAAAAAACATATGATTTAAGTGCGGCAGCGAGCGGCACCTATGTTATCGAAATTGAAACGCCCAAAGGCTTATTGCAGAAAACGGTGGTTGTACGTCACTAAAGTTCTTGCGCGAGTGCAAGTAAGTGTACTTCTATCTCAGGATAGTCTTCAAGTACCGCCTCTGCTGCTCGTAATAAAGACGAACCTGTTGTAACGGTGTCGTCGATGATAAAGATAAGCGCGTCCTTTGGGACGCGCTTTTTTTTGGTCGCCCTGAGCGCTCCTTTGGTGTTGTTCCAGCGTTGAAAAGGATCAAAATTGATTTGGCTTTTACGGTGGGCAGTCTTCTTGAGCAGCGCTAAAAATTGCACATCCACACCAGCCGCTCGAACACCTTGCAGTGCGCCGCGGGCCAGCGCTTCGCTTTGATTGTAGCCACGCCCCAAACGTCGCCACAAGTGCACCGGCATGGCCGTAACCACCACCGGCCGGCCCTGGCCCGCGAGGGTCGTTAAAATGAGCGGTGAGAGGAAGTGCCGACCGAGCACTACTCCCAACGGGTAATTGTTCCCGTATTTAAGGCTGTAGCAAAAGGTTTGAACGGCCCCGGTGAAATAAAGTGCCGAACGAAAGGTGGTAGTTTTTTTGGTTGGTAAGGTGCCCGAAAGCAGCATTGTGCGTTGCAAGGCAATGGAATCGAGCCTTGGCGCGCTGCACAAACAGAATTGGCACAGGCTTTGCTCTAAGATGGACAATACGGCGTTGCACTGTAGGCATCTTTGAGGGAACACAGCCCTTGTTAAAAAACTTAACCCTTTGGAAAACATTGGAAAGCGGCTTATCGTTAGCTTCGTTACTTAATAAGATAACACACCACACACATGAGCACAGGAAACAACAAGAGCAAATTAGGACCGGTATTAATTATCATGGCATTGGCTGTGATCGTATTAGGTGTATTGCTTTATTTACGCAGTGAAGAGAAGCACGAGATTGCGCTCGAGAAACAAGCTTTGACCATGGAATTAGCGGATATGAAAGAAGATCTCGAAGCTCAGGTTGGTCAAAACGACAGCTTAAATGCGTTTGTTCAATACGAGATGACTCGTTTGGGCGGGATTATAGACAGCATCAATGCTGTAAATGTTCAAAACAAAAAGTCTTTAACCAGCTACCGCAGTCGTCTTGGATCGATGAAGAGAGCAAATGCGACTCTAGTTGGAAAGCTTGATAGCGCAAATAATGCTTATGAAGCTTTACGTTTACGTGAGCAAATGGTTGCAGATAGTCTGAATACAGCTATGGACGCAAATAATTCTTTGCGCAACGCAAACACAGGACTTACAGAAACGGTTGCAAAAGGAAAGCAATTGGTCATCGCCACTTCTACTACAGAGGCATTCCGTATAGCAGGAAACGGCAAAATGCGCAGAACGCGTCGCGCGAAAAAAGCGGACGGTATCACGGCATGTATTACGCTAGCTAAAAATAGAATTGCAGCGAAAGGCGAAGAAACACTTTATGTGAAATGGATCGGTGAAAACGGTAAACCGGTAGATGCGCCAGAACAAAATCAAGCCGTGGTTGGTGGCGAGCAATCTGGCTTTAATGGAAAAGCAGTGGTGAACTTCCAAGGCGAAGCAATCGAAGTATGTATCGATGCGAAACGTGCTATTGACGCGCCCGTAGATTTAGCGCCAGGTATCTATACTCTAGCCCTGATGACGGATTCATACTTAGTGGGTACCGTTGCTGTTGAATTAAAATAAACTATGAAAAAGCTACTCATTCTTGCGCTTGTAGGGTTTTTAGGAACTTCTTGTGTCAGCACTAAGGTGCACAAAGCTTTGCAGGATAAATACGACCTGTTGAACAATGAAGCGGACCAATTGCGTCAGAAAAGTGAAACCCGTGCAGCGGAGAATACAGAACTTCAGCGCACTTTAACTGAAGCGCGTCGTGCTAACAAAACCTTAGTTGCAGATACTACTACGAAATTTGACGAACTGCGTGTACTTCAAACCAAATACGATCGTTTGTCAAAACAGTACGATTATTTACTCGACAACAACAGTTCATTAATCGCCGCAAGTGCACGTGAGAATAAATCACTCATGGATCAGTTAGGAAGTCTTCAAAACCGTCTTCAGGCGAAAGAGGATAGTTTGAATACTGAACGCTTGCTCCTTGAGAAAGGACAACGCAGGGTGAATGAACTGGAAGGCGTTATTCGTCGTAAGGACAGTACGGTTGCTTTCGTTCGCCAGAAAGTGGCAGATGCACTTCTCGGCTTCACTGGAAAGGGTCTAACGGTTAACATGCGCGATGGAAAGGTTTATGTGAGCCTAGAAAACAGTTTGCTGTTTGCTCCTGGTTCTTGGGATGTAGCACCTAAGGGACAAGTGGCTTTAGAAAATCTAGCACGCGTTCTCGCAGAAAATAATGACATCAGTGTATTGGTAGAAGGACATACAGATAATGATCC
>CATAQZ010000112.1 GCA_949487015.1 Flavobacteriales bacterium UBA4585 | reverse complement strand
GGTCCAATTCGGCATCGGCATCGTTGGTCTTCCATTAAGTTCAACTTCCGAAGGATCCCGTCCACTATACGCGGCTAAGAAGGCCGGAATTAAAACATCTGCACTATTGTAACTGTACCCGTCGTAACCCTCTCGCGTTCCGGTCGTATCCTGAGCGCCCGAAATAAAACTAGGCACATAGGCTGGATCGGTTTGATCACGTGCGATGGCCAAGCGCTCTGAAACCACATTACGGTGATCTAGGAACGTTTCATACACCTGTGAAAAAGATGAACTGTCCAGCGGTTCAAAAGCACTCCCAATAGAGAGGAAGGATACACTGTAGTTCCCCATATCCATCGGGTTAAAATGGTAATAGCCTTCCGACAAGCCCAGCGTGGTGTCTTGCAATGGATCATGGAAACGGTAGATTGAACTACTGTTTAAACCCGCAACACGCGTAGCTGTAATTTGAAGGCGAATGTCTTGCCAAGGCTCAACGACAGCGCGGAAATTCAGGTTTTCCGTGAATGTTTTTTGGAATTGGTTGGGCTGTTTTGTGTTTTTCGTTAACCAATTATTCTCAGCTGCACGTTCTGCCACAGCGCTTTGCGCACCGAAGACAAAATCAACACCAGGCGCAAACAGACTACTAGGGTCCATTCCAAAAGTTACTGGATTTGTTATAACCCCTGGCAACAACGTTCCATTAGTTTGCGAATAGGTTAGAGACGCACTGCGAACCATCATTGCGATACGCGCCGTTCCTAAGAGGATTTTTGAATCTTTCTTTTCTTTCTCGTCTTCCCCTTCTTTTTTGCCTTTGCCCTCTTTTCCTGGTGCCCCGCGCTTGGGAGGAGCTCCACGACGACGCGACTGAGGTGTAGGACGTGCGCCTTGATTGGCCTTGCGAAGAAATGGAATCTGATTGTAGAAGTTGACAAAATTGGCGTTTCCATTGAATTGAATGGAATTAGAATTTTGAATCCGATTACCGTAATACAATTCCGGACGCGTTTTCGGATTCAATGCAGCAGTTGAATTCGACGTCCAATCATAATTTGCAGTATAGCGTAACGACGTTGAGGTGAAATCCATGAACGGGAGTTTGTTCAATGGTATTTGCCAGTTCAAATTAAAAGTCTGGTGAAATTGTGTAGGTCGTCCTAGCGTTGCTAATCCTTGAGTAATAGTATCTCTGTTGGCTTGGGTTTTCGGATCACCAGGCAATTCATCAACACGACTCTGCGCAGTAGCGTTGTAATCTAATTTCAATCCCTTACTCAGATCATAAGCAATGTCATACATCCGCTTCGTGGTCAGTTCCTTGTTGTAGGTAACCGGGAGCTTAATGGATGGATCAAATGTATTACGCATCTGAAGCAAATTCACTTGACGACGCACTTCCGTTCGCATACTCACTTTTGACGGTAAATAATAAAAGTTGAAATCGCGAATAAGAGCCAATTGCTTGTTCTTCACCAGATTCTTGAACGGGGCAACGTTCTGCGGACGCGTTTGGTAACTATAGTTTAACGAAGCCAAATGCATGAATCGTTGGTCTTGAACAATATTTATAGTGCGCTTCTCACTTTCAGTGTATGCGTATGAGGTGTTGAAATTACTGATGGCAAAAGGAGAATTGGCCCAATTTATTTTTGGCCGTGCTTCTTTTCCGCCCTTTTCGCCATTCGCTTTGGGTTCCTTTCCTTTCGGACCCATCGATTGTGGACCAGGACCTCGCGGCCCGGGTGCAGCTCCAGCCCCACTGCCCTTCTCTTTTCGCACGTTGGTGAAATTCAAACTCTTCTGCATGTTGTATTCCTGACCTGCAAAACGGATACTATCACGTTCTTCCTGGTCTGAAACATTAGCCAATGCACTTTTAAATTCAATATCAGGATCAAGCGGATTGAATTGTGGGCTTTTGAAACTTTCGGAAAAACTGAAGAACATCGGCACTTTTACACCCGCCTCTTGAGGCAATACTTTATCTAGGTTGACATTGGTCTGAACCCCGTAAGAGCGCTCTGCAAATTTATTTCGTTCATTCACCGTTTGATCGATAGAACCGAAGCCAATGGTAGAATACATTCCCGTTAAATTCACATTGGCAAAATCGGCCAACTTTGCGCTCGCCGTTGCTGTCGCTGCCCAACCACCACGATTGTCGAAATCACTCAAGCGCAATTCATTTACCCATATTTCTGCACATTTAGACAGACCATCGTCGCCGTCCGATGCGGTCCGTTTTTTAGGATTTCGCACCCCTATTAATAAGGTACGTATGTTTCCTAAGTTCGGTGAGCCAACTACACTCAGTCGTTTACCATCGGGGGTCGTAACTGTGTATTTATTACTTAAGCTGAGCGTGGGATCCGTTTCCATCGCTGTATTGCGGGTAAGCTTTAAGGTTTTGAGGTCTTCAAACGACACATCGATGTTGTTGTCTTGCGGCCAAATATCTTCCGGAATGAGTTCGCCCCACGGCGTGACCTTAAGCGGCACTTCGTATTCGTAGAAGTTGCCGTTGTAATCGGAACCGAGTCGAACAAAAATACTTAAATCGCCGTCGTTCAAGTCTTCAAAATCACCGGCTGCCTCTGCGTGAACGAACATGCGTAAACGCTTGTACATCCGCATATCAAAGTTGAAATTCCGGAAAACAGCACGAGCATCACCATCTTCTAATCCACAAATTTCGAGCGACATACTTTGCTCATTTTGTTGGATGATTTGGGTACCGCCGTATACCAATTGGCGTTCAATATCAGGAGGCAACACGTAGGGAATAGGCACACGACCACCGTTTTCTTCGAGGTTTACGGCATTCACGTTGAAGTTGGTCTCGTCGTCTTCATCCACTGGAACGTTTTCGCGAACATCATCGAGGTTGAAAGGGAATCGGCGCCATTCGCCTCGAACCAATTCAAGCTTTGCAAAGCGCATCACTAATGGATCCTCAAATTCGGTTAAGAACATGCGTAGGAAACGAATCGAACGGAAATCCTGAATTCCACCTACCTTCTTTTCAGGCTTGAATACTGGGATTTTGAATTGGATCCAGCGGGTTGGACGGCTGATTCCGTTGGGAAGATCGTGGCTTTGCGTTTCAAAAATATCTGCAACGTTGTTTTTACCCACCTCTAAATCTTCAGGACGCATACTAATACGGTACTGAAAATAACTCTCCGTTTTACTCAGCGTTTGATCGCGGTTCGCATCTTCTTTATCAGGAACGTTCGTTGCAGAAGCAGGGGCTCCATTAATC
>CATAQZ010000111.1 GCA_949487015.1 Flavobacteriales bacterium UBA4585 | reverse complement strand
CCCGATGGGCGGCTTTTTTATGTCCTGAAAAATTTTAGCGAAATCTAAATTCCAGACCCGTACTGACCCAGCGACCAGGCTGAATGACATTGCCGCGATCGTAATACGATGCATCCAATGCGTTATTGATGTTTACGAAAGCCTGAAAAGGGAATTGGCGTTTAAAAATCCCACCGGCAGGCGCATAGTAGAATTTGAAATCTACTAATGCAAACGGATCATACTTTACTTCATCGCCGCCAGAACTCATATAAGTTCCCATACGATCCTGCAGTGTTATACTGTAATTCAAGAAAAAACCAAGACCTAAACGCTGTGTCGCACGGGCATTGATTTTTGCCTGGAGGTAATCCAAAGCATAGAGACTAGAGAAATCGACCTCAGGTGTTACTCCACGCATAAAAGCAGCCTGAATCGTAGCATTTCTCAGAAGTGCCTTACGTTTCGATGCATTGTACTGCATGCCTCCTTCAATTCCGGTTAAAGCCAAGCTTGTGATGTTTGAAGCATAGGCGATAGGGTCCCCTGCATACGATACCCAGTCAATCAAATCTTTGGAACGTCTGTGAAACAATGCCCCAGAATTATAGACCTGTCCCGATTTTTGCTTGTAGCCCAGTTCATAATTCCATGCCGATTCCGGACGCAAGTTTATGGATCCTTGAGCACCTCCTCTGTTGTAATACAAATCTGTGTAAGTCGGATAGCGCATGGACCGGTTCGCCGTCGCATATAATGAAGCGTCTTTAGTCAAACGGTACAATACATCCAGTGAAGGCGCGAAGAAATACGAAGAATCGCCAGTAGGTCCTTCACGGTAGTTCAACATGGCTCCTGCGGTCGCTTGAAAACGCTCGCGACTGTATTTGTGCTCTGCGAAAAATGAAAAGTCCGCAGTAGAAGCGCCCTTGTCCATAGTATAGCCTTCCCATCCCGGCACGAGGTAGACATCCCCAAAATCCCCGCCAAGCACATTAGAGTGAATCTCATCATAGCGTAGGTTATACCCTATACTACTTTGGTGCACTACATTCCAACGGTGTGTTGCGACAATATTCTGATTAAAAACTAACGTTTGATGAAAGTTGGGGCCACTGTACCAAGAAGCCGCTGTATCACCATCAGCCGCGCGGTAATAGCGTCCGGTTGAAAGCTTGTCGTAAGCAATGCTACTCGCATCGAATCCACCTAGGCCTGCCGTTTCTCGATATAGTTCGAATCGGTCCGTACCTGTAACGAGATTCATATTAAACCTCAAATCCGTGTTCAACCCTATTGACTCGTCTAATTTTAAACCAAAAATGCGCGTAGAAGTCGCTTCGAATTGGTCCGGAAAGGTGGTCGAATAATAGTTCTGTGCACCAAAGGCTTTCTGGTTCTCTGCATAGAAGATGGAAACATGTCCTTTTTCTCTGCCCAGCTTAAATTCGCGCTCGAGGTTCACAAACAGCTTACTACTCTCAAAATCTGTATTGGGAATATATCCTGCCGTCTTTTGCGATTGCTGCCCTAACTGAACACCCCATTTCCCTATTTTTTTCCCAAGGTAAAAGCTTGAATTTAATAAACCGTGTTCACCTGTAGTTAAGGCGTAGCCTGCATTGAATTTCATGGGCGCCGTTTTCAAAACAATGTTCACTACACCCGTCATCGCACCAATTCCATGTGCATTTGTAGCACCACCCTGAATCACTTCAATCCGCTCAATCATTTGCAACGGAACCGGTAAGTTCATGTTGTGGTGTCCAGTTTGCGGATTATTCATACGAACCCCATTGACCAATACTAGCGTTTGATCAAATGTACCTCCACGAACTCCGAGGTCTCCTTGCACATCTAAAGGACCGCGTTGGCGCATATCGACACTACCCATGTAATCTAACAACTCGTTGATATTGTTTACAGGTAGCTCCTGGATCTGCTTCGCGGTCAATACAGTAATCTGACGAGTTGCAGCGGCATAGGTGGTCTTCGCTAGCGCCGAACTCACCTCAACCTCATTCAATTCTATAGATTTATCCTGTTTCTTAACGACACCACGAAAACCTTTGCGTTGTCCAAACTCTTGAGCTGTGCTGCCTAAACCTATAAGCAAGCATCCTAATGTAAGTATGTATTTCATTTTTTGTGTGTTGGATTACGAAGATATATCCTAGGCGCAGCCTCACTACTCCGTTTCAAAAAAAATCCCCACAACTATGGAAGTTGCGGGGATTAATATCAAGATGATCTAACGTTTAACTCGCTAGAACTGAGATCATATTATTCTTACACTCAATAACTCCACCACTTACCTCTACGGTGCACAGTTTGTCGTCAGAAGTGTCTAGAATGACCTGCGAGCTCAAATGGTCCAGAGTTCTTGTATCATCAGCTACTCGAATGCTTACTGTACCTGCAGCAAGAGACGAGATGATGGGTGCGTGATCTTTCAGAATTTGGAACAAACCATCCTTCCCTGGAAGCTTCACTGAACTCACTTGGCCTTTAAACAATACCTCTTCAGGTGTAATGACTTCTAAATACATCATTCAACCAATTAAGCCTCAGCTAACATTTTCTCACCAGCCTCCATCACTTCCTCGATGGTACCTTTCAAGTTGAAAGCAGCCTCTGGGTATTGGTCCAATTCACCGTCAAGAATCATGTTAAAGCCTTTGATAGTGTCCTTAATGTCTACCAATACACCTTGCAAACCAGTAAACTGCTCTGCTACGTGGAACGGCTGAGAAAGGAAACGTGCTACACGACGTGCGCGCGAAACCACTAATTTATCTTCTTCAGAAAGCTCTTCCATACCTAAGATGGCAATGATATCCTGAAGTTCTTTATAGCGCTGAAGCGTTTCTTTAACGCGCTGGGCTGTATCATAGTGCTCTGCACCAACGATTTCCGCAGTCAAGATACGTGAGGTAGAATCCAATGGATCTACGGCCGGGTAAATACCTTGCTCCGCAATCTTACGAGACAATACCGTCGTAGCATCCAAGTGGGCGAAGGTTGTCGCAGGTGCCGGATCCGTAAGGTCATCTGCAGGTACATATACTGCCTGAACAGAAGTAATAGATCCGTTTTTAGTCGAAGTAATACGCTCTTGCATCGCACCCATTTCAGAGGCTAGCGTTGGCTGGTACCCTACCGCTGAAGGCATACGACCTAAAAGTGCCGATACCTCAGAACCCGCTTGCGTGAAACGGAAGATGTTATCTACGAAGAAGAGGATGTCTTTACCTTGACCATCGCCTTCACCGTCGCGGAAGTACTCTGCTAATGTCAACCCTGAAAGTGCCACACGTGCACGTGCACCTGGAGGCTCGTTCATTTGACCGAATACGAAGGTCGCTTTTGAGTCCTTCATCAACTCTTTATCTACTTTACTGAGATCCCAGCCGCCATTTTCCATAGCGTGCATGAATTCCTCACCGTAGTTGATAATGCCTGATTCAAGCATCTCACGCATCAAATCATTACCCTCACGAGTACGCTCTCCAACACCAGCAAATACAGAAAGACCACCGTGGCCCTTCGCGATGTTGTTAATCAATTCCTGAATCAATACAGTTTTACCTACACCGGCACCACCGAATAGACCAATTTTACCTCCTTTTGAATAAGGCTCAATCAAGTCAATCACTTTAATTCCTGTAAAAAGTACTTCCGTAGATGTACTCAAGTCTTCAAACGCAGGAGCTGGACGGTGGATCGGTAAACCCTTCGAACGGTCAATACCACCGATACCATCAATATCCTCGCCTACAACGTTGAATACACGACCGTAAATCTGATCACCGATAGGCATGGTAATAGAATCACCTTTTGAACGAACCTCTTGTCCACGCTGACAACCGTCGAGCGAGTCCATCGAGATAGCACGAACAGTATCCTGTCCTACGTGCTTCTGCACCTCCAAGATAACTACCTGACCGGTAGATTTAGTAACTTCAAGAGCTTCGTAAATTCTAGGAAGCTCGCCTTGTGAACCATCAAACTTCACGTCCACTACAGGGCCGATAATTTGAGAGATTGTTCCAACTAATTGAGACATG
>CATAQZ010000110.1 GCA_949487015.1 Flavobacteriales bacterium UBA4585 | reverse complement strand
TGCTCTAACAATATTTGGCCGAGCGCTGCCCATTTGGCAATGGCTTGTTTTTGGTCACCTATTTCCAGAGCAAAGGCTGCATCCTGCGCCAACAAACTTTGTGCATCCGCGCCACGATCTGGCATGAGGTAAGAAGATAAATCGCCTCCACCCCAGAGCTTTTTGAAGTACTCTTCACGTGGGCCGCGATTGATGGGGACACCAAATCCTTGGCACTTGTGCATGGAACGCGCAGCGTCACCAATGGCTCCGTAGGTATCACCGAGCAATGGATCAAATCCGCTCATATCGAGATATACCGCTTCAGGATCGTCCTTTAAAGTTTCGTCCCACCAAACCGAAGTGTTCCACCAAACGCCCTGCACCGACCATGCTGCTGTTTCTGTATCGTACTTCTCGTCCGCAGCAAGCGCAGCGCATTCGATGGCCAATTCAGCCGATGCCGTGTGGTGGCCGTGACCTGCTCTCTGGTCGGGAGGAAAACGTGTGATGATAAAATCCGGCTTCAGTTCACGGATAGTGCGGACGGCCTGCAGTTGAAGATCGTCGTGATCCCATTTCGTCCATACCTCGTCCACACTTTTTGAATAGCCGAAGTCTAAGGCATCCGTGAAGCGCTGGTTTCCACCATCTATGCTGCGTGCCGCGCGGAGTTCGTGCTCCCGGATCACACCCAGATCGGCTCCAAGCTCGTCTCCTATTAAATTCTGTCCGCCCGAACCTCGGGTGAGTGATAAATACATGGTTTCAGCATCCAATGCATTCGATAACCAAGAGATCAGGCGGGTGTTTTCATCGTCCGGATGAGCAGCCATGTATAAAACGCGTTTACCAGATCCAAAGCGCTCCATTTCTGCCAAGGCTGCGCTTTGAGTAAGCGGAGCATATTGCGCAAATAGTTGATTTCCAAACGCTAATAAAAGCGACACCAAAAAAGCCTGAACAAATGAACTTTTGTGTGTTATCTTGGTAACCTTATTTATTAAATCCATGGTTAGAATTTTACTTTTTCTTTTTACGTTCACGTCATTTGCAGCGCAAGCCCAGCTTAAAGTCCAATTAAAATCGGGCACCTACCACATCGAGGAAGGAACGTTTAAACAACTAAGCAATACCCAAGCGACCTACGGAGTGGGTCTTTGGGACCGTGTCGTGCTCGCCGAAGATAAAAAAGCATTGGCCGATTTAGGTGTAGAACTCGGGCATTATTTGCCTAAAAACGCGTTTGAAGTAAAAATTCCTGCTGGAGTAACCATCGCCCAATTACGTAATGCAGGGCTAAGTGCGTTTGTGAAATGGACGCCAATGATGAAGCTCGATGGTCCGCTTGCCATTGGTGACTGGCCAGAATGGGCGGTACTGAATGACGGTCGAGTGGCCGTTCAGTTCAAAACTTCTGAAAATTGGAATGCTCCTTTATTTCTTTCTCAGCTTAAAGATTTAGATGAGTCTTGGCACTCGGCAGTAGTTAAACCAAATATGCTCAACCTATTAGCGAAAGATGATGCCGTTCTTTTTATTCAAGCCATTGAAGAACCTGGAACACCAGAAAATTACAACAGTCGAGCTGCCGCGAGAACTGCCTATATCCAAGGCCAAACTCCTTTTGACGGATCTAACGTGGTCGTGGGTCTAGGCGATGATGGTGATATAGGACCACATGCAGACTACAAAGGACGATTAACCTCACTTGCTGGCAACAGTATAGGCGACCACGGAGACCATGTTGCAGGTACCATTTTCGGCGCAGGTAATATTGATCCAACTGCCGAAGGAAATGCTCCAGGAGCTACCATGGTTTATTACGACTATCCAAGCAATCTAAGCAATGTAGACGCGCATTATGTCTCTTACGGAATACGAGTAACAAATAGCTCTTATTCAAATGGTTGTAACGCAGGCTACACCTTTTATGCACAACAGATGGATAAGGATGTTCGGGATAATGCAGCTCTCGTGCACGTCTTTAGCGCGGGCAACTCAAACGGATCGAATTGTGGTTACGGAGCAGGATCGCAATGGGGAAATATTACTGGTGGTCACAAACAAGGAAAGAATGTTATTGCAACGGCGAACATCACAAGTACAGATGCAATTGCAACGTCATCTTCGCGCGGTCCCGCAGCAGATGGCCGTATAAAGCCTGATTTAGCTGCAGTCGGCACGAACGTCTACTCTACCATTGACTCCCATACCTATGGCAACAAAACCGGTACATCAATGTCTGCTCCTGGTGTTGCAGGGTACTTTGCTGTATTGCATAATACTTTTGACGTTTTACAGCAGGACACTGCAGATGCAGGTCTATTGAAAGCCATCGCAATGAACACTGCGGATGATTTGGGTAATCCAGGTCCTGATTTTATTTACGGTTACGGAAGGGTCAATGCACGCAAAGCGCTAAGAGTAATTCAAGATACCCAGTTCTTTAGCAACAGTATTACTACTAATGATACTTTAACCTATACCATTTCTTTGCCTGCAGGAGTTAATAAATTCAGTGCGATGCTCTACTGGACGGATAAAGAAGGTTCTACGAATGCATCAAAAGCATTGGTCAATAATTTAGATTTTGAAGTGACAGATCTGACTGGAGCTACAACATACCAACCTTGGGTTCTAGATCCTACACCAAATACGACTACCCTGCTTTATGGTGCAACCCGCGGCGTTGATACCTTAAATAATGCAGAACAGGTTACACTTAATGCACCTTCTTCAGGAGATTATCGGTTTACTGTTTATGGCACAAACATCCCTCAAGGGCCACAAACGTTTTACATCGTTTATGCGATGGATATGGAAAAGAACCCTATCGCATTCCCCCATGAAAATGCAAAGCTAACACCGGGCGCAAATTATGTGCGTTGGAACGGTTCAACTTCATTGACATGGCACTATTCTACGGACAGCATGGGCACTTGGACCAGTGTGAACTTAAATGCCACAGGAGGGAATCGCGTAGCCAATTGGAATGTGCCAAATGTCGCTACAAAAAATGCGTTTTTACGCAATATTCAAGGCACAGACACTACTATCGCCGGACCGTTCGTTATTCTAAACACACCAACCAACCTAAGTCTAGACTGGGCCTGCCCTGACAGTATAAAAATCTCTTTCAGCCCTGTTAGTGGAGCAACGGACTACACGGCTTACATATTGGGTACAACTTACATGGACAGCGTATACAACAGTACTTCAAACAGCATGATCATACCTTATCAGCCCATTAATGGGACTTGGTTTAGTGTGAGCGGCGCTATCAATTCCGTTGAAGGACGCCGTGCTTACGCCGTTCAACTTCCTTCAGGCACGAATGCTTGTCCGCTCCCAAGAGACGGTGGAATTAGCACTCTAGTAAGTCCACAATTCATTACCTCTTGTCAGAATCCAATGCAACCGGTAAGTATCAATATTACCAATCCTTCTACACAAGTGTTGGATACATTGCCTGTTGCGATGACTTTCGGTACAACTACTGTGAGAGATACATTTTTCGGAAATCTAAATTCCTATGCGGACACGATCTTCACATTCGCGACACCCATTACATGGAGCGGAACGACTGCCCAAACGCTTAAGGTCTGGTCAGAACTCAGTGGCGATCAAAACAGTTTAAATGACACTGTAGTCCAGAGTATCAATTATTACAATTCATCGCTCTATGGATTGCCCTTTACCCAGAATTTTGACGGGTTTTCAAATTGTGGGACGAATACCAATTGTGGTGGAACTGTGTGTAATTTAGGTGGAGATTTCATCAACTTAACAAATGGAACAGAGGACGATATCGACTGGCGCACCAATAGTGGATCAACTGCATCGAGTGGTACAGGACCAACAACAGGAACAGGCGGCGGTGGAAAATACCTCTACCTTGAAGCTTCGGGAAATTGCGAGTTCCAAGAGGCTTTGTTGTATACTCCATGTATCGACTTAGCTGGAAGTATCTCCCCTGAATTGCGTTTCGCATATCATATGAACGGTGCGAACCAGGGTGATCTAGAAGTCGCCATTTTTAATGGATCGAGCTGGACGACACTTTTCACGCAAAGCGGTAATCAAGGTAACAGTTGGAAGAATGTTGCCATTGATATCAGCAGTTTTGCCGGAGATACAGTACTATTTAGATTTAAAGGCATTACCGGCGATAGTTACCAAAGTGATTTGGCCATTGATGCTATCGAAATTGAAGATAATATTGGTATTCCTGTAGCAGATTTCACTCCTGTAACTGGTACACCTTGTCTAAATACGGGCGTGATACTTTCCGATCTCAGTACAAAAAGCCCGACCTCATGGAATTGGTCTATAACACCTTCATCGCATAGTTTCATTAATGGGACATCGAGCAGTTCGCAAAACCCAGAAGTAAGTTTCAGTGCTTATGGCACCTATACTATCACTTTAATCGCTAGTAACGCCTATGGTGCAGATACTATTGTACAGGCGAATATAGTATCGGTAAGTCCGTTACAAACCCTTCCTTTTGTCGAAACATGGACAGGTAATGGAACGGTTGCCTTCACCACTGAAAATCCAGACGGCAGCACCAGCTGGACCAAAGGAGAAGTTACTGGACCCACCGGCGCTAAAAGTGAAGTCATGTATATGAATTACTTCAATTACTCCACCGTTGGTGCAGAGGATGGCCTATTGAGTGAAAAATTTGATATCAATGGCTATAATCCCGTGCTGTATTTCGATGTAAGCTATGCGCCATATTCTTCAACTTATTCAGACTCTCTTATAGTGGAGGTGAGCACAGATTGTGGGGCTAGTTTTACAAGAGTCTATCAAAAGGACGGCGCGGCATTAGCCACTGGAGGGAATTCCCAAAGTCAATTCATTCCAGGCGGATCTAGTGATTGGCGAACAGATAGCGTCGTTCTATCTACTACGAATGGGGATTTTGTCCAATTCCGTATCAAAGGAATCGGTGGATACGGTAACAACCTCTACATAGACAATATTCGAGTCATTTCTACTGGGACTCCAGCAACAGCTGCGTTGAATGTATCGCCCATTTGTGAAGACACCCCATTTGACTTCGATTTAAGTAGTACAGATACGACAGTAAATGGTCTATTCACGTTAAACCGTCAAGGGTCGAGCTTACTTTCGACGTACATAGGAATGGGAGCGCATACAGCAACGCTTAATATCTCCACAGATTACGACCTTGAATACATTTATTACAATGCCTACACCTTTGTAGCAGATAGCGCGGTTCTGGTCCCAGGTCCGCAACTTGATGCAGACTTTGCATTACAGAACACTAACGGATTGACCTACCAATTCACTGACCTCACTACGCCGACGCCAAGTGCCTGGTTCTGGGACTTTGGAGATGGGAATTCATCAAATGCACAAAACCCGACACACACTTTTTCTGGGAACGGACCTACTACTGTAAAACTCGTCGTTACTACAGATTGTGGCCTGGACAGTATCAGCGTGCCCTACACCAATATTGGGCTCAATGAAGATGGCACGCCTTCAATGGTGGTCTATCCGAACCCAACAGATGGAGTCCTTCATCTTCAGACGCCAGAGGTGGACGGAAAGGTATTCGTTCAAATCTTTGGTATGAATGGTGCCTTAGTGGAAGAAAGTTTGTTCAATGCAAGCACTGGACGGATCACCTTAAACCTCGGAGCATATGCTCGTGGCTTCTATCAAATTAAAGTAACCACTGAAAATTCAGTTGAGAACTTCAAAGTCACGAAATACTAGGCACGTCGGCTCAGTACCCATGCGCCGAAGTAGGTGATTAAACCGTTGTAAAGTAAAAGCTCAAAACCTATGGTGTACCCCAAACGGGGTGCCCATAGGCTTAAAGCGTAAGCTAAAAAGGGACTTCCTATTGCCACTCCAGTTATTCCCCAACCTTGAATCTTTCTCTTTTGCGTTAAGGCGAAGGCAAAAAGTCCAAGCAACGGACCGTAGGTATAACCTGCTGCTGTAAATAACGCAGAAATAATACTATCTGCCTCAAGGGAATAAATCAAGAGCATTACGACGAGCAAGACTCCCATAAATCCTATATACACTCTTGTTCTACGATTAGAATCTTCATCTGTGTTCATTGCAAGAAAGTCGACGCAAAAAGCAGTGGTAAGTGAAGCAAGTGCGCTATCTGCACTAGAGAATGCCGCCGCCAAAAGCCCAAGAAAAAACACGGCTCCTAATAGCCCTGGCATACCGTCGCTTGTGGCAACCATTGCGAAGAGTTTATCGCCGGTTGCTGTAATGCCTTGAAGCGCTGCGTAGTCGGTCAAGAGTATACCTAAGGCGAGAAATAATGCATTCACAAAAAGTAAATTCACCCCAAGCAAGACCATGTTCTTTTGTGAGTCTTTTAAACGCGCGACCGTAAGGTTTTTCTGCATCATGTCTTGATCTAAACCGGTCATAGCAACGGCAATAGACATGCCTCCAAGAAGCTGTTTCCACCAGGCTTGTGAAGAACCTGATTTAACAACATAGGCCATATCGCTCGAAGAAATGTAATCCCATAAGCTTTGCGCTTCAGGAACCACTACTTTACCCACAAAATAGAGCGCCAAAGCCGCTGCAATCAGCATAAAGGCCGTTTGAAGGGTATCCGTAATAACAATAGTGGCGATACCTCCCGCTGCACTGTAGAGTGCAATGAGCCCAAGTACCGCTATGGCAGTGATGGGAAAGGGAATGTCTAGACTATCGCATATCATTAATTGGACCACCATAGTGACGATATATAGGCGGGCACTCGCTCCTACAATACGCGAAAGAAGAAAGAATGCGGAGCCTGTCTTATAACTAGAAGCACCGAGTTTTTCCCCGAGAAAACTGTAAATACTAATTACTTGATAGCGGTAGTATACGGGCAACAGTACGAAGGCAATGATTAAATAGCCAACGAAAAAGCCTACCACCATCATCAGGTAGGTCATGCCCGAAGCCGCTGTCCAACCGGGCACGCTAATGAAAGTTACCCCGCTGAGCGAGGCGCCGATCATTCCGAAACTTACCAGCAGCCATGAAGCGTTTTTATTCGCGTTAAAGAAGGTGGCATTGGTCGCGCCTCGCGAGGTAATTTTTCCGATAAAAACAAGCACACCTACATAGGCAAGCAAGAGAATTAAAAAGAGCGTGTAGTTCATGTTCACAAATATGCGCAATCCCTTACTTTTGAAACAGATGAATTTTTCCAGTAGAAAAATAGAACAAGCCGTCGAAGAAATCTCGCGGTTGCCAGGTATAGGTAAGAAAACTGCTTTAAGGCTTGCGTTGCATTTGTTGCGCAGACCTGAAGGGCAAACAGATGCTTTGGCCGCCGCTTTGGTCGATTTACGCCAAAACACAACGTTTTGCAGTACGTGTCACACACTTTCTGATACGGAAACCTGTAGTATTTGTGCTTCCCCAAAGCGCGATTCGAGCATTGTGTGCGTTGTAGAAGATGTGCGAGATGTGATGGCAATAGAAAATACAGGTGGCTACCAGGGCACCTATCATGTTTTGGGTGGACTGATTTCACCGATGGACGGGGTTGGTCCAGGTGACCTCACGATCGATCATTTGATTCAGAAGCTGAAAGACGGCGGTATAGAAGAATTGGTCTTTGCCTTGAATACAACCATGGAGGGCGATACCACGAATTTTTACCTCTATCGAAAAGTGAAAGACTTCGATGTCAATTTAACCACCATAGCGCGCGGTATTTCCGTTGGCGATGAACTGGAGTTCGCTGACGAAGTAACTCTTGGGCGCAGCATTCAACAGCGTATTCCTTACGAACAAAGTCTCCCGAAATAGTGGATCTCAGTATAGTCATAGTCAACTACAACGTTAAAGAGTTTTTGACGCAGTGTTTGGAAAGTATCTACCGAAGTAAGACGGATTATGCTTTCGAAGTGATTGTTGTAGATAATGCGAGTACTGATAGTGGTGAATCGCGCATCTTGAAAGCTTTTCCTGAAGTACGGTGGATTGCAAACACAGAAAATGTAGGTTTTGGGCGTGCTAATAATCAAGGTTTTGAAGCCGCAAAGGGAACCTATACACTAATTCTCAATCCCGATACCGTCGTGCAAGAAGATACACTTGAAGTGTGTATTGACTATTTAAAGTCGCACCCAGAGGTGGGTGGGTTAGGTATAAAGGGTATTGATGGAACGGGCCAATTCCTTCCTGAAAGCAAACGCGGTCTACCTACCCCGATGACGGCATTGTGGAAAATCACAGGACTCTCAAGAATTTTCACAAAATCGTCGTTTTTTGCACGCTACCACATGGGTCATTTGGATCCCGATGGCAATCATAAAGTCGACATATTAGTGGGATGTTTCATGATGGTTCCTACCGCTTTATTGCGGGAGGTTGGTGGATTTGATCCTCGGTATTTTATGTACGTCGAAGACATCGACCTGAGCTACGAATTATTGAAAACAGGCCATGAAAACCACTACATCAGTGATTCTCAGATCATTCACTATAAAGGCAAAAGTACGAAGCGTGGCAGTCTGAACTACGTTAAAATGTTCTATCAAGCCATGATTATTTTTGCAAGAAAGCAGTTCAGCGGCTCCTCTGCCCTCGCCTATACGTTGCTTATTTATGTGGGTATTTACCTTCGTGCCGGATTGGCATTGTTAGCCCGTCTCGCGAAAAGTGCGGCAACGCCGATCATTGACATCCTACTGTTGGCCTTTACCCTGGACCAATTAAAAACGTATTGGGAACACAACCATCGCTTTATAAACGGCGGCTCGTATCCAGATACCTACACCTATTACGTTCAAGGATCTTACATCCTCTTCTGGCTGCTTGCCCTTGCCTTAAGTGGAGTGTATACGAAGAATACTCGACCGGCTGTAATCGCCCGTTCTATGACTATTGCCACACTAGTAATAGGCTTCTTTTATGGGTTGCTTCCAGAGGGACTTCGATTCTCTCGCGCCCTTCTACTTCTTGGGGGGTTAGCAGGCATTACCATGCTCATCCTTTGGCGTTCCATTATTGGTCTGCTCACTGGAAAACATTTATTCACCCTGCCCGTCCAACGCCCTAGAATGCTCTATTTAGGCTCTGATGCTGGAAGGGAATCACTTCAAAAATTACTGACTGAAAATGGCATCGTTCCTGCGTTTTTCTTGCAGGATATGGCGAGTGACAATGGAGCAGTGGATTTGGAAAAATTGGAGGCGAAAATTCAACTCTACAACATAAACGAATGTGTGGTAGAATCCACTGCTCGGCCGGCCTCCGTTCTTATGCAGATCATGAGTGTATTGGGCACTCTGACTAACGTCAAGTCCTTAGTCACCAGTGGGCCTTATATCGTGGGCTCGAACAGCAGTTTGAATCAAGGCGAGACGTACGGTTTAGGCCAATTCAAAGTAGCGGATGCCAATTACCGCAGACAAAAACGACTGCTTGACATCACCTTAACGCTCCTACTTATCCTGACTTTGCCGCTCTCATTGACGCTTGCCGCCATCGCGGGTCGCGCCAAAGGATACATCAATTGGCTCACTTATTCTGGAAAAATAATCGCTGGAAAAGCGACTCTAGTCGGCTATAGTACTGAAGCAGCGGCAAAAAATCACTTACCCATTCTCCCTCCTCCGATTTTCGATATCGCGACCGGAATCCCAAAAGTCTTGAACGTATCGCAAAGTGTATCCGCTCTTGTTACCAACTATGCAAAAGAAGCAGAATTAAAGTCCGATTTGCGCCAGCTCTGGGAACTAAGCAAATTCTAGCGCAATAGTAATAGTGGGAT
>CATAQZ010000109.1 GCA_949487015.1 Flavobacteriales bacterium UBA4585 | reverse complement strand
GGTAAAACCTCAGACATCGTTAGTGCTGAAGAAATTAAAAACCTTCCGTACCGTAATCTCAGTCAAATTGTAGGTACGACGGCAGGTGTGTTCCAGCAAGACGGTTCAGGTTCATTTAACGTTCGTGGTGCTCGTTCTTCAACGAACGTCATATTCATTGATGGTGTGAAAGTTCGTGGGGATGTGAATATTCCTCGTGACGCGATTCTCTCTACGGAGGTTATCACCGGTGGACTTCCAGCACAGTACGGTGACGTTACCGGTGGTGTGATTTCAACCACTACCAAAGGCCCCGCTCCATATTATTTCGGTTCTTCTGAAGTCTTAACCAGTTCGTTATTCGATCAGTATCATTACAATTTGGGCGCACTAACACTAGGTGGACCCATTATTAGAAGTAAATCTGGTCAGCCCATAGTAGGATTCCTTCTTGCTTCAGAATTCCAATACAACAAAGACGGTTCACCGAGATCATTGAATACGTATAAAGTGAACGATGATAAATTGGCAGAACTTCAGGCAAACCCATTGACGCCAGCATCGAGCGGCTTCGGGGTATTAAATTCTGCAGATTTCTTGACAGCGAATGATTTAGTCACTCAGAATTTCCGCGAAAACGTGGCGAGTACAGCAGTACGTATGTCGGGTAATCTAAAATTTGTGACTTCAGAAAAAACCACCTTAACAATAGGCGGACGATTCAATCTACGCCGCGGACGTTCAGGAAGTAGATTCAATGAATTGATGAATTATGATAATAACGCTGAGTATTTCCGTCAGGATTGGTCGACTTATGTCCGTTTTCAGCAGCGTTTCGGAAATGCATCAGATTCTTCGAATTCTTTAATTCGGAATGCATTCTACACCATTCAAATGGACTTTACGCGAAACACGGGTTTCAATAGAGATGCGCGTCACAAAGAAAACTTTTTCGATTACGGTCACATAGGAACGTTTAAGACCACATACCGTCCGCTCTACACATTAGGTACAGATACCATTACTGATCCAAATGATCCGAATTTCGGGAAGGTTATGGATGCCTACACTCAAGCGGTTTGGCAAAGTGTCAATGTGGATTATACACCTTCAGATAATAATCCAATCTTAGCGAACTATACTTCGAATTTCTTCAATTTTGTAGAAACCAGTTCTATTTTCAATAATGCACGTTCCCTTGAAGACATCCGGGCAGGCGGCGGATTGCTTAACGGTGATCAGCCATCGAGTGTATACGGTCTTTGGGGTAATGTTGGTGTCAATCAGAGTGGTTACAGTAAATTCTTAAACGACCAGTTCCGTATAACAGCATCTTCTACTTTTGATATTGGTGATCACGCCCTAATCGTTGGTGTAGAATACGAGCAACGTTTTGACCGCTCTTACGGTTTAGGAACGACAGGGTTATGGACCTTAATGCGTTTATTGCAGAATGATGCCATTCGAGAATTGGACCTTAATAATCCAGTTGCATCTTATGATAACAATGGTGTTTTTCAAGATACTCTGTCTTACAATAGATTATTTGATGCAGATAAGCCTAGAACGTTTGATCGCAAATTGCGCGAGGCCTTAGGATACGACCCTAACGGAACGGATTGGTTGGATATCGATAGCTACGATCCATCTACGTTCAGCCTAGATATGTTCTCTGCAAATGAGCTTTTGAACATCGGTTCTGGGTCTTATGTAAGTTATTACGGTTTCGATTACTTGGGGAATCAACTAACTACTCGTCCTTCTTTGAATGATTTCTACGGAACTGATGCTCAAGGAAATTCGAAGCGATTGATAGGTGCATTTGAACCTATCTATATGGCAGGCTACATTCAAGACCAATTCACCTTTGAAGATCTATTCTTCAATATTGGTGTGCGTGTTGACCGATTCGATGCGAACCAGTCGGTTTTAGCGGATCCATTTGTATTGTACCCAGCGTACACTGTAGGAGATTTAGCCAGTACTGCTTTAGCGGGTGCGCAGGTGCCTAATGGAATGAGTGACGATGCAGTCGTATATGTAGATGATCAGGAAAATCCATCGACTATCGTGGGTTACCGTGACGGATTTACGTGGTACACTGCAGACGGCGATGTTGAGGCAAATCCTAAAAATATCGCAGATGCTAGTGGTGGTATTAAGCCATTCCTGAAGCAACCAGGGGTAGAGGAGCAAAAATTGTCCGTGACGGCGAACGAAAGTTTCAAGGACTACGCACCTCAAGTAACCGTGAGTCCACGTGTATCTTTCCAATTTCCTATATCGGATGAGGCTGAATTCTTTGCACATTACGACATCTTAGTTCAACGCCCAGATCCGGGATTGAACCGTATGAACCCAATAACGTATCTGCAACTAGAGAATGGTGATAATGGTAATATTCTAGCCAATCCAGATCTTAAGCCACAGCGCACAACGGATTACGAGATTGGATTCCGTCAGAAACTAAATGAAAACAGTGCATTGAAATTAAGTGCATTCTACCGTGAGATGCGTGATATGATGCAGACCTTCAGTCTAACGGAGGCCTATCCTATAACCTACATTGCCTACGGAAACTTAGATTTCGCAACCACAAAAGGGTATACAGTCTCTTACGATCTCCGTAGAACAGGAAATGTACGTATGAATGCAAACTACACCTTACAGTTTGCTGACGGTACTGGTTCGGGGGCGAACTCAGGTGCGAACATCGCACGTTCGGGCCAACCTAACTTACGTTATATACTTCCATTGACGTTCGATTCACGTCACCAAGTCGTTATGAACATGGATTACCGTTACGGTGGCGGACCTGCTTACAATGGCCCAGTATTCTTTGGAAAGCGCATCCTTGAAAATGCAGGTATCAACGTGGTATTGAATGCTAATTCGGGAACGCCGTATACGCGTCGCGGACTTGCCTTCGGTCTTACGGATGCCGCCACGCCGATCACCGGTAATATTAACGGTTCACGCTTGCCGTGGAGCTTTAGAATTGATGCGACAGCAAACAAGGTTTGGAATTTCAAGAGAGACGCTACATTCAGTAATTTTGAAGTGTATGTACAACTATTGAATGCGCTGAACACACAGAACGTCTTAGGGGTTTACTCTTTCACAGGGTCGCCATCAGATGACGGTTACTTGAGCTCGCCTCAAGGACAGAATGCGGTACAGTTCCAGACCAACGCACAGTCGTTCGCAGATCTGTACAACATCAGCTTAGCTAACCCAGGACTATACAGTTTACCACGTCGAATCCGTCTAGGGTTGCGTGTAGGATTATAATAAAGAAGCATAGGAAAACAGCATATGAAAAGAGTTTATCTCCTTTTACTTTCAACCGCTCTCGCTTTACCACTTTCAGCACGTGAAGTGCAAGGTGCGAACAAGACTACTCAGACAACGGGCTCCATGAAGACCGTTGAAGAATTATGTCAACCTTCGAAAGCGCAGAGTGATCTAAGTATCAATAATGTTAGAGCTACCATATTAGGTGGTGGCGATATGTGGTGGGATTTGAACACCGCACGTTATGAAGTGCCAAAGGGATCCAACAAACATTCCATGTTTGCAGGTTCGTTATGGCTCGGTGGTGTCGATGAGGGTAACCAATTAAAATTGGCTGCCATGACCTATCGTCAAGCAGGTAATGATTACTGGCCAGGTCCGCTAACTAGTGATGGTACAGCGTCTACAAACAAAGAAATCTGTGATAAATACGACCGTCATTGGATCATTTACCGTGAGGAAGTTGATATTCACAAGGCGTGGTTGGAATGTTTAGACGATCCCAATTGTGATGAAGCGGAATTATTCCCGGGTTACGAAAGTCAAATTCCAGAGTCAATCAAAGATTGGCCAGGAAATGGAGTAGATGGCGAATTGCCTTACCAATTGGCACCATTTATCGATCGCGATGGCGATGGTGTCTACGATTACCTCGTAGATTACCCGGCGTACGATATTGATAAGGAATACGATTGTCGTGATAAAGAAACTGATGTACTCTACGGTGATCAAACCATCTGGTGGGTCTATAACGACCGTGGTAACGTACACACAGAATCACAAGCTGGAGCCTTAGGTTTTGAAATTCGCGCACAAGCTTTTGCGTTCTCAACGAATGATGAGGTGAACAACATGACGTTCAATAACTACCGTATCATTAACCGTTCGACTTTCCGTTTGACGAATACCTACTTTTCAACTTGGTTTGATCCAGATTTAGGAAACTACACCGATGATATCATTGGTTGTGATATTGCACGCGGTTTAGGTTACTGTTACAATTCAGATACTGAAGATGAAGGGCCATTAGGTTACGGTTTGAACCCACCAGCGGTAGGCTTTGACTTTTTCCAAGGTCCATTTGCAGATTACTATGACGGTATCGATAACGATCGTGACGGTTGTGTAGATGGTGTAAAAGATCCAGAAACTGGTTTATGTGTGGCTGAAGATCCAGCGACTGGTGTAAACGAGCGCATCATCATGAGTCACTTCATGTATTACAACAATACAGCTTCGAACATTTCAGGTAACCCAGACAATGCGACACACTTCTACAACTACATGCGTGCGCTTTGGAAAAACGGTTCGGAATTGATTATCGAAACACCTTCAGGTCCTGGTGATCAGGGTAACGGTGATGGTTTTGTTGCTTCGGGTAATGGTACTTCAACACAGTTTGCCTACCCAGGAATGTCTTATGATACTACGGGCGCATATCCTCCATATGCAGCGGTGAACTGGTGGGAAAGTCCAGCAAACAAAGAAGATAAGCGCGGATTGCACAGTGCGGGTCCATTCTCATTGGCTCCAGGTGCATTAAACTTCGTAACAACTGGTGTTGTTTGGGAACGTGACTTGATTAATAATGATTTATTTGCATCTGTAGAGAAGGTGATTATTGCCGATGATAAGGCACAGAAACTGTTTGACAACTGTTTCCAAGTATTGAATGGTCCAGATGCTCCCGATGTAGAAATTCAAGAATTGGACCGTGAACTTATTTTGAAATTAACGTACGGACCAGGTAGCAATAACCAAGCATTTAGCTATCGTGAGCGCGATCCACTAATTACTGTTAGTCCTGACGATCGTGATTCAATTTTAAATGTGAATCCAGATTATTTCGACTACAAATTCGAAGGATTTCAGATTTTCCAATTGGCGAACAGCGACGTAAGTATCTCTGACATTTACGATCCAACGCAGAGTCGTCTAGTCGCACAGTGTGATGTTAAAAATGGTCTTACGCAACTAATCAACTGGGAAGTTGATCCAGATTTGAATGCGCTTGTGCCGCAAGACATGACGCTCACAACTAATAATGAAGGTGT
>CATAQZ010000108.1 GCA_949487015.1 Flavobacteriales bacterium UBA4585 | reverse complement strand
AGAATAATACGACTTTCGGGCCAACCGACGCGTTCTACTGCACTGAAGGTTTCATTTGCGAGCATCAACGCATTTGGATTCGCCAATCCTATATCCTCAGAAGCAGAAATAATTAATCTGCGCGCAATGAATTTCACATCTTCTCCGCCCTCGATCATGCGTGCGAGATAATAAACGGCTGCTTGTGGGTCCGAACCGCGAATAGATTTAATGAATGCTGAAATAATGTTATAATGCTCATCACCGCCTTTATCATAACGAATTTGAGCATTCGTAAGCACGCTTTGAGCGAATTCTTCATTTATAGGAATACCTGATTTTCCTTGCTGAAAGCAGAGTTCGATAAGATTATATAATTTCCTAGCGTCACCCATACTTTGGCGAATGAGGAAGTCATGTGCCGTGATGCTTAGCTTCTTACTCAAGGCGAATTCGGTAGCATTAGCAAGGTCGATCATTTTAGATAAATCTTGTTTCGCGTGCGAATTCAACACATACACTTGCATCCTAGAGAGTAGGGCTGCATTAATCTCAAATGAAGGGTTTTCTGTTGTTGCTCCGATCAATGTGATCCAACCACGTTCTACTGCATGCAATAGGCTGTCTTGTTGTCCCTTGTTGAATCGATGTATCTCGTCGATAAATAGAATAGGACGTTTTGTTTCAAAGAGATTCTTTTTTTCAGCAGTTGCCAGCACTTCTCGTACATCCTTAACGCCGGCATTTACAGCACTTAACTGATATAACGGAGCATCTAATTCTTTTGCTAAGAGCAATGCTAAAGTGGTTTTTCCTACTCCGGGTGGACCCCAAAGCACTATAGATGGCAGTCTGCCTACCTCGAGACTTTTGCGTAAGGCGCCATTTTGACCTACTAAATGGTCTTGGCCTAGATATTGGTCTAACGTTTGTGGTCGGAGCTGTTCTGCAAGCGGTTTCATTACTCGAAAGTAACTATCTTTTCGCTATGTCAGGTTGGTCAAAATATGGAATTCACAAAGGGCTGTTTTTATGGCCGAGCATCTGGGTTGCAGTAACGGTATTTAGTTTCGGTTTAGAACACGCCCTTAATGCCAATTTCGCTTCGCTCGGTCTCTATCCTGGTCAACTTTCAGGTGCATGGCATATTCTTACGTTTCCGCTGGTACACGGTGATTTTAACCATTTATTCTCGAACACCATTAGCCTATTCTTCGTAGGCACATTACTGCGTTATTCGTTTCCTAAAATATTTGATCGCGTGTGGATGCTTGCATTTCTGTTACCGGGTATAGGTCTTTGGTTTATAGGAAGACCTAATTTCCATATCGGTGCAAGTGCCTGGCTTTATGCGCTGGTCAGTTTTATATTTTTCAGTGGTATACTTAGGTTCCACGTTAAACTGCTTGCGCAAAGCATGTTGATGGTATTTCTCTATGGTTCATTTGTTTGGGGGGTATTGCCGCATGATCCCACCATCAGTTGGGAAGGACACTTGAGCGGAGCTACAGTTGGATTCATCTTAGCACTCTATTATCGTCAGATTGAACCTATTGAGGCTTTACGTGATGATCCCATTCAACACGAGGAGGTTACCTGGGAGGACTGGAAAAATCCAATGGATAGGGAAGTAGACTTTGAAGAAGTTAAAGGTGTGCAGCATAGACCATCGAAACCGCAGTCAACGCAGCAGTTTCGGTACGAAGACGGCTCTGCCCCAGATGAATGGGTGTAAAACCCGCTTGCAGGGCACATTGAACTTCATCCGGCGTGAAATCACCTTCAGGTCCGATAAGAACAATCAAGGATTCTGATAGAGCAATTTCTGTGAAAGCCGTTCGCTCAGTATCATCGCAATGGGCGATACAACGGGAACCTTCTAAATTCCCTGCGACAAAGTCTTCAAACAAAGTTAGAGGATCGATTATAGGAAGGCGCCCTTTCAAACTTTGTTTAGTAGCGCTTAATGCGACCTTGAATAAGCGTTCGTCTTTGATAACCTTGCGTTCACTGCGATCACAACGCAGTGGAATGATGCGCGATACACCTAATTCGATTGACTTCTCAAGGAACCATTCGAATCGGTCCATATTTTTTGTAGGCGCAACGGCAATAGTAAGGTCATATGGAACGTCGCCCCATCGTTTCTCCTCAAGCTTATAAGATCCTTCTACTTCACGTTTCGAAGCGACTTCAATAGTACCGGAATATAAGTTCCCGTCCCCAGTGATAAAGTGTATAGTATCACCAGCATTTTTTCTTAGAACACGCACGCAATGATTGATTTCACTTTCGTGTAACTTAAATCTCTCGTGGTTTATATGTCCATAAAAAAGCTGCATCAAAATTTAATTTTAGCCTGAGCGCTAGTGCTTAACGGTGCATTTACACCTTCAAGATATTGATAATAACCAGCGATTCCAATCATTGCAGCATTATCCGTAGTGTACTGAAAAGGAGGGAGGTAGATAGAAATATCTGATTGTTCGCCCCATTGCATCAATGCCGCTCTTAATCCGCTATTTGCGCTAACACCCCCAGCAATTGCGACATTTTTAATGCCAGTAGATTTCTGAGCAGCTTTTACCTTTTTCATCAAGACTTTTATAAGTGCCGCCTGATAGCTAGCACAGATATCGTTCAGATGATCATTGATAAAACTAGGATTGGCCTTCATTTCTTTCTGCAAGGCGTAAAGAAAGCTGGTTTTCATACCGGAAAAACTAAAGTTATAATCCGGTAGATTACTTTCATTAAACACCATGAATGTTGGATCGCCTTTTGCACTTAATCGGTCTATATGGGGCCCCCCTGGGTAAGGCAGTCCTAAAATTTTAGCTGCCTTATCAAATGCTTCGCCAACCGCATCGTCTATCGTTTCACCCAATATTTTCATCTCTTTCGATGAAAGTACCTCTATGAGTTGGGTATGCCCTCCGCTCACAGTTAAACAGAGGTAGGGGAAGCTAATGGGTTTTGGATGTGCGTCTTCTATTAGATGCGCTAAAACATGTGCATGCATGTGGTGCACCGGTATGAGAGGAATGTCTAATGCCAATGCCATACTCTTAGCGAAGGAAGTGCCAACAAGCAAACTACCCAAGAGCCCGGGACCGTTAGTAAAAGCTATAGCGTTCAGTTCTTGAGGACTGATATTTGCTACCTTTAGTGCACGATCGATGACCGGCATGATGTTCTGTTGGTGTGCTCTCGAAGCTAATTCAGGAACCACCCCTCCAAAAGCTTCATGTACTGCTTGAGAGGCTACCTCATTAGACAACACTTTAGTGCCTAAAAGGACCGAAGCACTGGTATCGTCGCAAGAACTTTCGATCGCTAATATGTAAGGTGCATTTTGCATGAATGAGTCAAAAATACAGCAAAGATTACGTGGACAGGCTAAAAATATCCGGTTTGGTCTACTGCTGTTACTATTGTTGATCGTTTTGCCTGCAATTCTTCTACTAAATTCTCTGAGCGTTCAACGAAGTCTGTGGAGAAGTTTTGTCGAGCCTCGACTCTCCGAAATAGGTTTGGTCTCTGATTTTCAAGGGTTTAAATATAGATTTCCAAATTCTTTTGATTTAAATCCGCTACTATTCTACACAGAAGAAGACACCCTTGTTGTCAGTCAAGAAATAGAATTGGCTGAAGTTTCATTTTCTAAAGGATGGAGGCTAGCTAGCCTTGAAGCGTTAGTGTTAGAAATTAATGTGCCGGCAGTAGAAACGTTCATTAGTAAACTAGAAGCGACTGCATCGTCTCAAAATTTTAGATTGTCCGTTGGTGAATTACGATTGCCGACAGTGAAGTTGAAAGGTGATACTCTATTATCTGAAATACAATTGAATTGTGACGGCTTACTGTATGATGGCGCACTTACTATTGATACTCTTGATTTTAAAGCGCAGTGGGATACGATACCCTTCCTGTTTAGTGGGCAGCAGATTAGATACAGAGAATCTTATACCAGCGGCTCATTCAACCTTGATGTATTGAACTTTGGTCAAATAGAAGGGGGTGTATCTGGTGCACTCAAAGACTTAAGCATAAAGGCACGGCTTAGGCTAAGGGCAAATAGTCAAATACTACCCGTTCAAATTGATGAATACGATTTACCCCTCGTTTATGATATCGATTTCTTCTGCCATGAACTTGATTCCATTAAAAGTTCGATTGCATTTAAGAGTTCAACAATTGAAGGAGAAATGTTCTGCACAGGTCGATTGAATCAAGAATTGGCTCTTGAATTGAATCTTAACCTTCTTGAACCGGCACATAATTATTTATCTAAAGAAATTCCAGTAGACTTAATACCCAATAAGCTCAATGTAATAGGGCGAATCAATGATTGGAAAAGCAATGACATTCGTATTACAGCTGAATCTAATAGCGGTAGTTATAGTTTGGATTTCAATGATTTAGAATCGACTGCGTATATTAATGCTTCAATAGAAAAAACTAATTTCCAGAGCTTAGAAGCACTCGTAGTTAGGGCCGCCATAAAGCCAAATATTAATTCGGTTTTTACAGAAGGTTGGAATGCAACAGGAGTCTTTCCAAAGCTTCAATTTTCCACTCACACGAGTAAGGGACTAAGTTTCGACCTCTACCACGACGGGTTTAAGGACTCTGTTTGGTTGACGTGCTTAGATACACTGCTTGATTTTGAAGGATATGTGCTTAAGAATGGAAAAGACTATACCTCGGTCTTAGATTTGAACGCTGTAGGTTTAGATCTTATTGATCCATTAGATACTGGTCAGGTAATCAGCGGTTCGTTTGCTGCAGACTTTGAGTCTAGTTCGACTGGCAAAATTGAAGTTAATAAGCTTTTACTACAACGCCCAAATGATTCCGTTTTCTTGGATTCATTAGTTGCTGAGCACAGTCTCAAAGAAAGTGTTAGAACCCTTGTTATTCAAAGCGAAGTGGCAAATGGTGAATTAGTCGGTGATTGGGATTTTAAAGCCTTACCGAACATTATGGAGGTAATGATTTCCTCTTCGTATGATGATGGAACGGTAAAATCATGGCCAAAAGCTGAGCTAGAAGGCTACCTCAGAGTAGGAGAGGTGAATTGGTTGGCGAATCTCTTTCATTTACCGCTCGCTGTTGAGTCTGGAAGTACATTAAAATGGGACTACAATGGGTTCGGAAAAAATTGGTCATTTGAAAGTGCCATTCGTTCTGGTGCGTATGGATCGTATGCTTTTACGGGTATAGACCTTACTATTCAGCATCAAGGTATTTACTTCGATGCTTTGGTCTCGGTGGATAAAGCGCAAATCGCACAAACCGTGGTGCGTGAATTTAAAGCGGAGTCGCACGGAAGCGATAGGGTTCGAGACGTATATTTTACAGGGGCTTTGGCCGATAGCATAGCTACCACAGTTGTAGGTGAATTTAACTACATGCCCGGTCGTGCTCTTTTAGAAAATACCAGCTTCAACATTGGCTTAGATACATTCTCGCTTGTATCCAGCAAACCTATTGAATGGGATAAGCATTACATCCAAAGCGATACATTGGAATTCAAAGGAAGCGGAGGAGCGCTGCATCTTGCAGGACGTTTATCACTCACAGAAGCGCTTAAACACAAAGGTACTTTTAGCGCAGAATTGAATGCGCGACCTTTAAATTACTTCTTGAGAACACCTGAGGCTGTTCTTGGAGGATTATATGCAATAGATATTCAGTTCAACGACAATGGAGGATTGGATTGGACTGCAGCGACATCAATTACAGAGCTTTCCCTGAACGGTATATCCTATGGTTCATTCAAAGGTCAAATGAGTTATGCCCCTCAGTATTCAGATGTGTTCATATCAGGAACCTTATT
>CATAQZ010000107.1 GCA_949487015.1 Flavobacteriales bacterium UBA4585 | reverse complement strand
GCCTAAGTAAATTTCTTTGTGTGTCTTCATTCTAAAATTCCCGTTTCGCAGGACTTTTGAGTTTTAATAGGTCAGAAATACATTTAATCAAAGTTTCAGGCGGTTACACCCCTCATAACGTAGGGTTTGCGTCAAAAGACGGCACTTGAATACCATATGTATCGCATTCAAAACCGACTGAAACTGCAGTAAAAACAAGGCTTTGCGGGCGCTTGTCGTTATCGATTACAATAATAACAACTTCCACTAAGACAAGCGCCGGACAATTACAGGACAAAGTGCCGTTTGAGGCACTTAAGGGGCTTTATTCACCTTTTAATAGGCAAGACGTCAACGAAGAAATTAACTTTATCTTGCCTCTCAAATAAGAGCCGTCATGCACAAAAGCCTATTATTTACCGTTTTCGTTTTATTCCTCTACGCTCCTCTTACCCACGGTCAATGCGGTCAGAATTATGACAAAGACGTACGTCAGATTATCAAAGCGACTGAGAAACTCCCTCACGAAAAATCAAGGATTGTTTTCGCCGGTAGCTCCACCTTTCGACTCTGGGATAACATGGCTGTATGGTTCCCGGAATATGAAGTGGTCAATGCCGGCATCGGAGGCTCGTGTTTCGACGATCTTTACCGTTACAAGGAGCAACTCATTTCAGGCACCGAACCAGATATCCTCGTTATCTATGAAGGGGATAATGATATTGTGCATGTAGAGGAAGACGGAAACCAAAGAAAAGTATTTGATATTCAATCAGACGCTTGGAAACTTATGAATTGGATCCAGCATACGCACCCTAATCTTCCCGTATTTCTTCTTTCACCAAAACCTTCGCCTTCGCGATGGGAACACCTGGCGAGATACAAGGCGGTCAACAGTCAACTCGAGGAATTGGCCCAGGTATACAACTACCACTTCATGGATTGCTGGCCTTGGCTCACTGATAACAATGGACAAGTGGATCCAGCGTTGTTCATATTCGATGAACTGCACTTGAACAAGGAAGGAAACGATCTTCTTGGTCGCGGTATAGCGAAAGAAATTCGTAATGCACACCCCGAAGAACAAACACTTGATGCATTCCTAGACCAATGGCACTTGGCTGCCGCTACTGCAGATTCGGCTATTTATTTCGGAGCCTTTTATAATGACAAAAGCGTCTTCCAAGGCACCGACGGCGGCGAGTATTGGACCGCCGGAGAATTTAGTGCGTGGGCTGCCCCTTATTTCCGAAGAGAAAGCGCATGGACCTTCGAGGCTTTCGAACGCCATTGGTATAGAAATGGAAACACTTTTTGGTTCAACGAGCGTCTGAATTCACCCCACATGGGCAAGTGCCGTGGCGTTGGTGTCGTGCGTGCAACAGGTGATGGTTTGAAAATCGACCACTACAGCTTGAGCTTTGAAGTGCCTAATGAAATTGTAGGCGACTTAGTTCCTTTAGCTACTCCGGAACGAATAGAGGTGTTGAAGTACCAACAGGAATTGGACGATTTTTATACCGATTCTGCGACGAGTCCTCTCAAACCTGCGGAGCGCGCAGCCTTCCACGGACATGAATTCTTTAGCTATAATCCGGAGATGGCCATTGAGGCGAACATTGAAGTGCTCGAAAATGAACCGTGGTTCAATATGGCCACCAGTTCTGGTGTAAGCCGAGAATACCGCCGTTATGCCAAGGCGACCTTTGAACTGCGTGGACAAACTCTAGAATTGTTCCTCTACCAAAGCAAGCGATTGATGGCCATGGAAGAATACAAGGACCACCTCTTCCTCCCCTTTATGGATAAAACAACTGGGGGGAGCACCTACGGCACGGGCCGATTCATGGATATCACCATACCCGAAGGAACCACCATGGTCTTAGATTTTAACTATGCCTACAATCCCTATTGCGCGTATACTGACGGATATTCCTGCCCCATCACCCCGCAAGAGAATTTCATTGATATCGAAATAAACGCCGGAATTAAAGGACCATCGGGTCATTAATAAAGCCCTCACAATCAGTTGGTTATTTTTCTTATCTTTAAAGAGAACAAAACCAACACATTATGAAAACGACCACATTTTTGGTGGCTGCAGGGTTACTCGCTATTTCCTGTGCAGCGCCACAAGAGGACCTCGTATCCACCCCAGAACCGCCCATTCTTG
>CATAQZ010000106.1 GCA_949487015.1 Flavobacteriales bacterium UBA4585 | reverse complement strand
TTGATATGGCAAAGTAATTCGAGCTACGTCTGAGCTGTGGAATGACATAGGAAGGCACCATTACTAGGCCTACACTTCCTCTTTCACTCGCGGCAATAGCCGATTGAACTGGCGTACCTCCTAATGATGTGAAATCTCTGTAGTCTTGCCAATTCACTCTTCTATAGTCTACGACCAAATCCCATGCATTGACGGGGACATTTTCTACAGTTCTACTCACACCAAACCCAAAACCCGAAGAGGTAGGAAGAATCATACTGCCCTCCTCTGATAGATTGTAAAATAATGTGTCGACTGGGGTTTCTACGATACCACTGTTAATGAATGAATATTGGGTAGAAATTTGACGCGAATTCATGGAACCTCCAAAACCGTAAACTGCTCCAGCTACAAAATGGAATCGATCAATATCTCCTTGCAACTGTGTTCCTATGTCGAAAATCAAGTCGCTAATTCCTGTTTTGTTTGTTTTGCTTACGGAGAGAAATTGACTATTCGCTAGAATAGTTTTATTACTCGTTTCCATTTCGCCAAAGATGTAGCGTGCATTACCTCCAACGCTAAACCATGGGACAGGTTGTAAGGCGATACCAAGGGTGAATTGGTCGTATCCTCCAGAACCAATAGAACGGTATTCATAAATACCAAAATCGTCTGAAGAATCAGCTACGCTTACATTATATCCTTTTGCAGCATAAGGGCTGAGCGAAAATGCTCCACCGATCCAATCGTTGAATTTGAAACCGAATCCGAAGTAATCGAAATAGGTGTTATGATTGTCTTGATCTATGGATTCGGTAATAATTTGATGACGGAATGTGCGGTGCGCTCCGCTCATTTCAAGCGTAGAATACTCCAGATTAGCGTAACCCGCGGGATTGAGAACGTTTATCGTGTACCGATCTGCATAGCCTATTCCGGTGCCACCCATACCGAGAAATGAAGGGGTAACCCCAAAGGTGGTTTCCCCCAAGCCATTAATACTTAGTGGACTCACTGAGTTGGTCTGAGCGGTAGCACGAGCCCCAAACAACAGCAATATCGACGCTAACATGAAAGTGAGAGCGGATTTATTTAATGGATTGACTTTTAAAATATTCATCAATGCGCTGTAGGGCATATAGTTCGTAATTCGAGGGTGCAAATATGTAGCTTTTTAGGTGGTTTGACAAGGCCTTTGCATCTCCGCCGCAAATGAATACGGGTTTTATACCTGTTTCCTTTTGTATTGCGTGAATCATGGCACTCATTTCTAAGGGCAATGCAGTATCAACACCTGACCACATACTTTCTTCCGTTGAAGCCCCTACCACATGAGTTTCGCTACTTTTAGCAAGGTGTGGTAGCGCCTCTGTAAATGCGTGCATTGCCTTATAACGCATGGCCCATCCAGGAGAAATTGCGCCACCAATAAAGGCATCATTTTTAACAATATTATAAGTAATACAGCTGCCTGCTACAACGGTAATAAGATCCTGACGGTGTTCTAACCAGTGGGCCGATGCAAAAAGCAATCGATCTAAACCTAAAGACTCCGGCGTTTTGTACGAAATGTTAATCGGCCAGGGCGAATCAATCGTTAACCAATTAATACTCTTTGGCCATTTCGGGTCTATTGCACCGCTTGCAATACCGATAGACCGTGTACTGTAATTACTCCAGTCACTGTAAACATCAAGAGCCTTCTCCAAAGCTTGCGGAGTGAAAGTCTCGTGTTTAACAAGCCGAGGGCCGTCAAACAACCCCATTTTTATAAGGGTGTTCCCAATATCTACAGTAATTAACATGACTGCAAAGGTCGTTAAATCCTTCTTCTCTTTACAATTCAAAAGGAGATTCTAATTTTTCACTGAATGTGCTTTCACATTTCAATAGTAGGTGTATATTTGCCGCCCGGCAGGTGATGTAGCTCAGTTGGTAGAGCAATGGATTGAAAATCCATGTGTCGGCGGTTCGATTCCGTCCATCACCACCACCCAAAAGCCCTTCAGTTTGACTGAGGGGCTTTTTTTATTTCCAAACACGCGAAAACAGTAGGCTTGTAAGACCTCGAAACACATTGTACTGGAGCTACAAAAAAGGCCGAGATAGCAAACTACCTCGGCCTTTTTGCACCAAAGTGGTAACCAACGAAAATTGGTTACCACTTTGGAACTTAGTTTCTCATTTACATGCCTAGTACTTTACTAAACGTACTGTTTCCTCGTTGCTACCAGATTGAATCTTAGCAACATAAACTCCCGCTGCATAATGAGACGCATCTATTGCATGCGTTTGGCCACTACTAAGCGCATGATACAGCTGCTGACCTTTTAAATCATAAAGTTGTATTGTATAAGAATCTACCGAAGGGTTGCTGACTACCCATTGATCCGATGTTGGATTGGGATAAATAGACATCCCATTTTTTGACTCGTCCTCAATTCCAATGGCCACATTCGCATACTTTATATCGTCAAAATAGAAGGTAGACGTTGACGATCCATCGCCAATGTTGGTGCTACCCGCAATAAAGTCGAACAACAAAGCCAGCGTAGGCATATCAGTCGGTGCATTTGTAAAATCGAAGGATAGCGTTTCCCACTCTTCGGTTTTCGTGGTTTGAACACTACGCTCTTCACCCCAAAAAGGTTTCTCCGCTTTCAAAGTTACGTTCGTACCAATAGGCGCAGACGTCCAAACTTTCATCGTAATAACCGGGTGATTGACAAAATCGAGATTGTTTGCAAAGGTGATTTTACTTCCCCCATATGGAGCTCCTAAATAACGTACAATCTTACCGACGTTTGCACTTCCGTTATCTGCATCAACGTCTGGATTAGGTAGACTTGTCATGATAGCGCTCTCAAAGTCAAAGAAATGACGTGCAGTGGTACCCGATTCAAAAGTAACGGGTAACCCCAATCGAGGTGTAGCAATGACACCAGCTACCTGCTCAATGTCGTCAATGTAAAAGGTATTTCCCCCACCTGGTGTGAACGGCTGCGGCATAATGACTAAGTCCACACTCCCTGAAGGCGCCGGAATTCCAAAGTCAAACGTGAGCGTTTCCCAGGCGCCAGATACCGTGGTCACTGCATCTACCTCGCTGGTATAAGGAGTCTCTAATTTTACCTTTATGACGGTACCCACGGGTTGAGTCGTGTACACTTTCATAGACAATACGCTCGATGCAGCGCTAGTAAAGTTCAGTGAAGACACTGATGTAATCTTTCCTCCTGCCCACAAATCGGCTGCATTTACTTTCACAATCTTAGCGACATTAGCGCTAGAATTACCTACCGAACTTGGATTCGAGACTATTGTAAAGGTTGCCCCGTCATAACCTACCATTCCGGCGGTTGTAGATTCGAAATCGAATGGGAAGGCTTGCGCAGAGGCCGCAACAGAGGCTGCCATCAGCAGGGTAAACATGATTTTTTTCATATCAAATTTTTAGGTGTATTGATTTACAGAATGATGTGCAAAGCCAATCGACCGTACCCTACCGTT
>CATAQZ010000105.1 GCA_949487015.1 Flavobacteriales bacterium UBA4585 | reverse complement strand
CGATTCTGGACTTGCGTCCTAGAGTTGAAAAGGTGGCGTGGAAGGATGTGAAACTGCGCACATTTATTACAGAGGACAGTTCAAGAGATGAATTGGTCAGCCATGTGTACGACATTACCCATGGTTCGGTAAAACCGACAGATCATTTGGTGGCGATTGATGACAGTATTGTACGTGGAACGACTTTGAAGCAGAGCATTCTCCGCATTTTCGATCGATTAAGTCCGAAGCACATCGTTATTGCCTCTTCTGCTCCTCAAATCCGTTACCCGGATTGTTATGGGATTGATATGGCACGTATGGGAGATTTTGTGGCATTCAGAGCTGCCATTGCCCTTCTGAAGGAACGCGGTCAAGAAGATGTGATTCAAACGGTATATGAAAAATGTAAGGCCCAATCTCATCTGGCCGACCACGAAGTACAGAACTTCGTTAAAGAGATCTATGAGCCGTTTGAAGCGCAAGAGATCAGTGATAAGATTGCGGAATTATTGACACCACCAGAGGTCAGAGCAAAAGTTACTGTGCTGTATCAAACCATTGAAGATTTACATTTGAGCTGTCCCAATCATCCAGGGGATTGGTACTTCACTGGCGATTACCCAACTCCGGGCGGAAATCGCGTTGTGAACAAGAGCTTCATGTATTACGTTGAAGGTCGTACAGAACGAGCCTACTAAAACATGAAAATTTACACTAAAACTGGCGATCACGGTCAGACATCGCTGTTGAGCGGAAGCCGCGTTTCGAAAGCAGAATTGCGGTTAGAAGCCTACGGTACATTTGACGAGTTGAACAGTCATTTAGGTGTGTTGGCCGCAACGCTTCCTTCGGATCAGTTTCCTTATGCACAAGCCATTCAAAGCGAACTTTTCGCAATGGGCTCCCATCTCGCAGTGGAAGGAACTCCTGATTTTCCACTACCAAAGTTCAACGAGGATTTGGTAGGGCAGTTGGAACGTCAAATAGATCAATGGAATGAAATCCTACCGGAACTAAAGAGTTTCATTTTACCGGGTGCACACCCTCAAAGTGCGCATTGTCATGTCGCGCGCACCGTATGCCGTAGATCAGAACGCAGGGTTGTGGCATTAAATGATGAAGTTGAGGTGGCATTGGATATCATTACGTTCGTAAATCGACTTTCAGATTTCCTTTTCGTAATGGCACGTTGGATCGATTTTTCCAACGGTGCACCGGACAGAATTTGGACTCCTAAGTATTAAGCACTTACATTTTTTCTAAAGGTGTTGCATAAGTCAGCAGAAAAACTACTTTTGCACGAATGTTAATACATTAATAGCTGTTTTAGACTTATGTACTGGACCTTAGAACTTGCATCGTATTTGAGTGACGCGCCGTGGCCGGCAACTCGTGATGAGCTTATTGATTACGCTATCCGCACGGGAGCACCGTTAGAGGTGGTAGAGAACCTACAAGCTATTGAGGAAGAAGAAGAAGAAACTTACGAGAGTATCGAAGAAATTTGGCCGGATTATCCGTCCGAAGAAGATTTCCTCTGGAACGAAGAAGAATATTAATCAAAGGCCCCTTTTTTAGGGGCTTTTTTTTGGACGTATTGTTCATATGTTAACGAATCGCTAGGGCCGTGGGGAATATTGCAAATTTCCAATCTATGGACCGCGTTTTGTGTTGTACTTTTGACTGTAAATCCAATACATCTACATGGATAGATTTTCATTTTTAGGAAGTGTTCACGCCCAATTGATTGATGATCAATATGAGCGCTACCTCAAAAATCCGGACGGTATTGAGCCGAGTTGGCGAGCGTTCTTCCAGGGATATGATTTTGCGAAAGAAATCTATTCTGAAGAAGACCTTGTAGGCACGGGTGTACCTGAAGAGGTAATTAAGGAGTTTCACGTTTTGAATTTAATTCAAGGCTACCGCTCTCGTGGACATTTGTTCACTAAGACGAACCCTGTTCGCATGCGCCGTAGTTACGAGCCTACATTAGACATCGAAAACTTCGGATTAACTAAGGACGATCTCGATACACCATTCAACGCAGCCACAGAATTAGGGCTGCCTGGGGCGACGAAGTTGCGTGAAATCATCACGCATTTAGAAGCAATCTACTGCCAAAGTACGGGGGTAGAATACAACTACATTCGCGACCCTGAACGGCGTACATGGATTAAAAATTGGATCCATAAAGATGATAATCAGCCGAAGCTCTCTATTGAAGAGAAAAAGCACATTCTTCATAAACTCAATCAAGCCGTAAGTTTCGAGTCCTTTTTGAACACAAAATTTGTCGGGCAGAAGCGCTTTTCGATAGAAGGAGCGGAAGCATTAATTCCAGGACTGGATGAAGTTGTAAATCACGGTGCGCGTCACGGCGTAAAAGAATTCGTTTTAGGGATGGCACACCGTGGTCGCTTAAATGTGCTCACGAACGTTTTTGGGAAGCCAAGAAAACAGATATTTTCCGAATTTGAAGGCAAGGCTTTCGATGATGTTACCATTGATGGTGATGTTAAGTATCACTTAGGTCACACCACCGTTCATACCACTGTAGATGGGAAGGAGGTAGTGATGAATATTGCTCCTAATCCGTCGCATCTTGAAGCTGTTGACCCGGTAGTCGAGGGCATTGCTCGCGCAAAAATCAACAACGACTTCGGTATGGAATCGGGCAAAGTATTGCCTATCCTCATACATGGAGATGCTGCAGTTGCCGCTCAGGGTGTAGTATACGAAACGGTTCAGATGGAAAAGCTGGCCGGATACAGCACAGGCGGAACCTTGCATATAGTAATCAATAACCAGGTCGGCTTTACCACAAATTACCTCGACGCACGTTCCTCCACGTATTGTACGGATGTGGCAAAAGTTATTTTAGCTCCCGTCTTGCATGTTAACGGGGATGATCCTGAAGCATTAGTCCATGCCATTCGTTTGGCTATTGAGTACCGACAGCGTTTTCAGCGCGATATTTTTATCGACCTATTGTGTTACCGTAAATACGGTCACAACGAAGGTGACGAACCTAGATTTACGCAGCCCTTATTGTATAAAGCAATATCTAAACATCCAAACCCACGTGAGATTTACGCGCAACGTTTGATGAGTGATGGCGTGGCAACACAGGCCATGGTAAAGGAGCTGCAGCAAGAGTTCAAATCTATGTTAGAGGTCGACTTTGATGAAGCGAAGAAAATCAAGCGTAATGTGATTACTCCTTTCATGGAAAAGGAATGGGTAGATTATCCTAGCGCAGAGCCTGGTGAAATGTTGCATCCTGTGGATACAACGTTTGATTTAGATAAGCTTAAGGATATTGCAAAATACATTACTACGCTGCCGGAGGGTAAGAAATTCCTGAAGAAAACCGTTCGCTTGATGGGTGATCGTGCCGCTCAAGTTTTTGAACGCGATTCCATTGACTGGGGCATGGGTGAATTGCTCGCCTACGGCTCGCTTTTAGCAGAAGATTACAACATTCGAATTTCCGGAGAAGATGTAGAGCGTGGAACGTTCTCGCACCGCCATGCCATTTTAAAGGTAGAGGACAGCGAAGAAGAGGTGAATCTACTCAACGAATATCCGGGAAAAGAAGGTCGTTTTGCCATCTACAATTCGTTGTTGAGTGAATATGCGGTAATGGGTTTTGATTATGGATATGCCATGGCATCGCCGGACACCTTGACTATTTGGGAGGCCCAATTCGGTGATTTCGCTAACGGCGCCCAGATCATGATTGACCAATTCCTTACCGCTGCCGAGGACAAATGGAAAGTACAGAACGGATTGGTTTTACTACTTCCGCACGGTTATGAAGGCCAAGGCGCTGAACACAGTTCTGCGCGTCTAGAGCGTTTCTTACAGATGTGTGCGCAAGAAAATATGACGGTAGCGAATTGTACGACTCCAGCTAATTTTTATCACCTGCTGCGACGTCAACACAAACGTAAGTTTAGACGTCCGCTAGTAGTTATGTCGCCGAAGAGCCTGTTGCGTTTACCCAAGGCACAAAGCACTATGGAAGAATTGGCCCATGGCACATTCCAACCCATTTTATCGGATACCACGGTCGCCCCAGAAAAGGTCACGAAAGTGGTCTTCTGTTCAGGAAAACTCTACTACGAACTTGCGGATGAGCGTGAAGCACAAGGCGCCGATCATGTGGCTATTATTAGAATTGAACAATTGTATCCGCTTGATGATCTTGCCATTAAGCAGGAAGTAGCAAAATATCCGAACGCAGCGATGCATGTTTGGGCGCAAGAAGAACCAGCAAACATGGGGGCATGGACCTACATGTTGTGGCAGATGCACCAGCCTTTAACGTTAGTAAGTCCTGCGCCAAGCGCTGCGACAGCAAGCGGATCAAATAAAGTGGCTTTGCAGCGCCAAAGAGAAACTATAGAACGAGTATTTAGCATTTAAGTCTATCAGATATGTTAGAAATGAAAGTGCCTTCACCAGGCGAATCCATTACTGAAGTTGAAATCGCAACCTGGTTGGTAAGCGATGGCGACTATGTAGAAAAAGATCAAGCCATTGCTGAGGTCGATTCCGACAAGGCAACGCTCGAATTACCTGCAGAAGAAAGTGGAATTATCACTTTGAAAGCAGAAGAAGGCGACACCGTAGAGGTGGGTCAAGTTGTTTGTTTGATCGATACGAACGCGGCGCGTCCAGAGGGCAGCGCAGCTCCAGCTCCAGCGGCACCAAACCCAGAGCCTGTGGCAGCCCCTGTAGCCCCTGCAGCAACGACGTATGCGACCGGAACAGCTTCCCCTGCTGCTAAGAAAATGATGGCCGAAACGGGTGCATCTGTGGCAAAAGGAACGGGCAAAGACGGTCGCATCACTAAGGCAGATGTCATTGATGCAGTAGCTTCTATGGGTTCTTCTGAACACGGCGAGCGTGCGCAGACGCGCAAGAAGATGAGTAGTCTTCGTCGTAAATTGGCCAGTAGATTAGTTACGGTAAAGAACGAAACGGCCATGCTTACCACCTTTAACGAGGTAGATATGAAGCCTATTTTCGACTTACGTAACGAATACAAAAACGAGTTTTTTGAGAAGCACGGGGTGAAACTTGGCTTCATGAGTTTCTTTACGCTAGCTGCGGTTCGCGCATTGAAAATGTACCCTTCTACGAACAGCATGATCGATGGAAATGAGCTCGTGAGCTTTGATTATGTGGATGTAAGTGTAGCCGTAAGTGGTCCTAAGGGATTGATGGTCCCTGTGGTTCGCAACGCTGAAACCTTGGATTTCGCAGGGGTAGAAAGTGAGATTGGTCGCCTAGCAACGAAAGTGCGCGACGGTAAAATTACAGTGGATGAGATGACAGGTGGAACCTTTACCATCACTAACGGTGGTGTGTTCGGATCTATGCTATCTACACCGATCATCAACCCGCCGCAAAGTGCTATTCTAGGAATGCACAATATTATTCAGCGCCCGGTTGCAGTTGAGGGTGAAGTGGTCATTCGTCCTATGATGTATGTTGCCTTGAGCTACGACCATCGCGTGATTGACGGTCGTGAAAGTGTGGGTACGTTAGTAGCCATTAAAGAAGCGCTTGAAAATCCAGCAGAGGTACTGATGGAAGGTAATGTTCGCAAAGCATTAGGCTTATAACGAGGCCTGAAAATCCTTATATTTGGGAGCGCTGCCTGCAAGGGCAGCGCTCCTTTTGATTTACAAACAGAAATAACAACGCATGAAAAGATTTATTTCGGGCCTACTAACCCTAGCCTTGGTCCTGAGTTCTGTAGTTTCTACGGCACACGAAGGGATGTGGTTGCCTATGCTGATCAAACGCTTGAACATGGCGGAGATGCAAGCAAATGGTTTGAATTTGACCGCAGAAGAATTGTACGATATCAATAATGCCTCTGTAAAAGACGCCATCGTTTCTTTGGGTGGTTTTTGTACGGGTGAGATCATCTCTGATCAGGGATTGATGCTGACGAACCACCACTGTGGTTACGATGCCATTCGTTCACATTCTACTGTAGAAAATGACTTCCTAACGGACGGTTTCTGGGCGATGACTCGCGAAGAAGAGCGTACCAATCCAGGTTTGACCGCAGCGATTTTAGTACGTATGGAGGACGTAACGGATAAAGTTATGGCCGAACTCACAGATGATATGTCTGAAGCCGAGCGTGCTGCAAAAGCGAAAGAAGTGGGTGATGCATTGGCTAAAGAAGCTACGGAAGGTACCGTGCATAACGCCTACACACGCAGTTTCTTTCATAACAATGAATTTTATTTGTTCGTATTCAACACGTACAAGGATGTTCGTTTGGTCGGTGCTCCGCCAAGCAGTGTAGGAAAGTACGGTGGCGATACAGACAACTGGATGTGGCCGCGTCACACCGGTGACTTTTCGATGTTCCGCATTTATGCGGATGCAGAAGGCAATCCTTCTGACGTTAGTGCGGACAATGTACCGTTGACTCCAAAGCACCACTTACCGGTAAGTTTGAACGGTGTGAAAGAAGGGGACTTTACTATGGTCTTCGGTTTCCCAGGTTCTACGGATAGATTCCTCACTTCTACCGGTATTGAGCAAGCCATTAATCTCTACAACCCAACAGTGGTTGAGATTCGTGAGCAGAAATTGGCCATCATGAAAAAAGCGATGGATGCAGACGATGCAGTACGCATTGCCTTGGCCTCAAACTATGCTTCTACAGCGAACTATTGGAAATACTTCATCGGTCAAACGGAACAGCTCAAGAAGAACCGTGTGAAGGCGAAGAAAGAAGCCATCGAGGCACGCTACATGGATTGGGCAAAAGCAGATCCATCTCGCGCAGAATATGCAGGAGCATTAGATCTACTGAACGAGGCCTATGCGGCGACAGATGCTACCGTTAAAGGCGGTGTATATCTGATGGAGGCTGGAATTCGTGGTGCATCTTTACCGTTGTATGCGTTCCGTCTGGGCCGCATGTTAAGCGCGCTCTCAAGCTCAGAAAATCTTGAAGCGGATAAAGCAGCCGCTTTGGCTTATGCTGAAGACCACTTCGCAGAATACCAAGCAGATGTGGACCGTGCTTTAGCTGCGAAATTGTGGGGCATGTGGATGGAAAACGTCCCAGCCGATCAACAGCCGGGTATCTTTACTGAAGTTCGCGATAGCATGGACGGCGACGTTACAGTGCTTGCTACTGAGGTTTATGACAATTCCATTTACGCATCAATGGATGCGCTAAAATCTTGGATGGAAACCATGGATGCTGATGCACTGAAAGCGGATATGGGAGGAAAAGTAGCTTCTAGTTTCATTATGACGTATTTCGGCAACCAACAAGGAAATGCCGAGGTGAACGAAAAGATGGAAAAAGGTTACCGTCTCTTTACCGATGGGCTACGTCAAGCTATGCCGGAGAAAACATTCGCGCCAGATGCCAACTCAACCTTGCGTATGACTTGGGGTGTGGTAGGTGCTTACGATCCTCAAGATGCTGTACACTACGACTATGTTACGACATTAGACGGGGTAATGCAGAAGGAGGATCCTAGCAATGACGAATTCATCGTACCTGCTCGCTTGAAGGAACTCTACAACGCTAAGGACTATGGTCGCTATGCGGATGAAAATGGCGATTTGATTGTCAACTTCATTTCAAATAACGACATCACTGGAGGTAATTCAGGCTCGCCCGTAATTAATGGCGACGGTGAATTGATCGGTACAGCATTTGATGGTAACTGGGAGGCAATGTCCGGTGATATTTTCTTCGAGGACCAATTGCAACGTACCATCTCCGTTGATATTCGCTACACCTTGTTTATCATTGATAAATATGCAGGTGCCGGTCATTTAGTAGATGAGATGACTGTGGTGCAAGGAAAGAAGAAACGTAGAAAGCGCCGTAAATAATACGCGCGTTTTAGCAAAATCTTAAAGCCCGCGGACCGGAGGTCCGCGGGCTTTTTATTGGCACAAAATTTGTCCCGGATACGGTAGTTGATTTGATAGCGTAATGATGAAAAGAATCCTAATACTGGCAGTGGTTGCCCTTGGATTAAATGGATGCTCAAGCTGGCAGCCCGTGGAGAATGTGGCGCCTTCAAACCCAAACTGTATTTGTACGATGGAGTACGACCCCGTTTGTGTGCAAGGCAATGGTAAGGTCTTACGTTACTCCAATCCTTGCCAGGCAATGTGCGACGGCTTTGGTCAAGATGATTTCATCAACTGTCCGCCGGAGTAGGATTTATACCGTACTTACCTGTTCTAGAATAGATGCCCAAACCTCTAAAAGCAATAGTAGGGTAAGGCAAATTCCTACTATGGCAAAGATTCCGTTGATGATCAAAAACGACATTCGATTCGATTTCCGGACCAGTTGCACAGCACTCAGTACACCGCCAATATTCATTAAGAAAGTAAAAGGCAGTCCTAGGTAGCCATAACCCATTGGCCCGCCATCAGAGATAAAAATCCACAAGGTCATTGGAACGAATACGATTACATTCAATCCTATGATCAATGCGGGTAGGAGTTTAGCAAAACGCTCGAGCACTATTCCTGCAAGCTGTCCTCAACGTAGTTCAACACCTTAGTCATCAGGTGCAGTCTATCCTTTCCACGCACATTGTGTGGGTGCATCGGGTACGGGAAGAAATCCATTTGGATACCGGCGTCTATGAAGGATTTCACCAAGCTAAGGTTGTGTTGCATGACCACGACATCGTCCACGGTTCCGTGGATGAGTAGGAGGTCGCCTTGAAGGTTACTCACGTAGTTGTGCAAACGGTTTTCTGTATAGCCGTCTTCATTCTCTTCAGGGCGGTCCATGTAGCGCTCGCCGTACATTACTTCGTAGTATTTCCAATCGGTCACTGGGCCACCGGCAACACCTGCTTTAAAAGTGCCCGGCTGACGTAACATGAGTGAGGTAGTCATGAATCCACCGTAGCTCCAGCCGTGCACGGCCATGCGATTCCCGTCCACATAGGGTAGAGATTTTAGGTAGGTCACACCGGCCAATTGGTCTTCCATTTCAACAGTGCCCAACTGACGGTGAATTTGTTGTTCAAAATCCGTCCCGCGATGCGCAGAACCGCGGTTATCTAGCGTAAATACAATGTATCCACGATTGGCAAATTCGTTCATCCAAAACGGACCACCTCCGTTCCAACGGTTCGTAACCATTTGTGCATGCGGCCCGCCATAGACGTAAACAAGCACAGGGTATTTTTTCCCGGGATCGAAATCAAAAGGCAAATAGGTTCGCGTGTAAAGTGTTGATCCGTCAGGGCCTGTAATACTACCCAACGTGGGCTTGCGAATGTTCGTGCCCTCGAAAGGATCGTTAGCAGACGCCAGTTCGCGCAAGACCTTTCCTGCCGTGCTTTTTAATGCAGTTTTCGAAGGGACGTCGATGCTGCTGTAACTGTCAATAAAATACGTGCCGCCCTCTTGTACGGTTGGGCTGTGCGTACCGTTTTCCATCGTCAACTGGTGCTGTTTTCCCTTGAGACTTACGCTGAAAAGGTGGGATTCGCGAGGGTCTTCACCTGTTGCTGTAAAGAGGATGTCGCCACTTTTATCGCGACCTAGAATTCCGGTAGCTTCAAAATCGTTAGAGGTCAATTGTTGAATCAATTCTCCTTTAGTCGTATGCAAGTACAGGTTCATGTAACCATCGCGTTCGGTAAGCCATATAAATTCTTTATTGCTGACCCAATAAGCGGGATGCTCGGGTTCCGCCCATTTGTCATTACTCACACTCAAAAGAGTGGCACCTCTTTTTCCGTTTTTCGCATTGAAAGCAACTACATCGTAGTGGTTTTGTGCTCGGTTGACGATGGCCAAAAGAATGGTTTTACCGTCCGGTGACCAACTCAGGTTAGTGAGGTATTGGTCGTGCTCAACGCCGTCGGTATCTAGGTAGACGGGTGACTTCTTCCCTTTGTGATACACTCCAACACGGGCATATTCGGAGCCTTGACCTGCCATCGGGTATTTAATTTCATTCAAAGAACCGGGGGTAGTAGAAATGTCGAGCAAAGGATAATTGGCCACGGCACTTTCATTTTTTTCATAAAAGGCTACGGCGTCCCCTGCGTTGTTCCAGAATAAACCTTCAGTAATTCCAAATTCGCTGCGCGCAATGGCTTGGCCCGCGACGACATCAGGATCCTCATGTTTGGTTACTTGAACGGTGCTCTCTTCGCCCATCCAGTTTACGAACACGTTGTTGCCTACAGTGTATGCAGCATTTAATTGGGAACTGAGGTGAAGATTGCCACTCCCGGCAGCCATGGTATATTGGGTCGTGATGGTTTTGATTGCGATATCATAGGTGTAGAGCGTTCCTTCTTCAGTGAAATACAAGGTATTTTCATCCAGCCAATTCAACATCCATGTGCCACGAATACTTACTCCCGTGCCTTCAAGGGTTTCATTGATTTCACCGGAGGTGATGCGTCCGGTTTCTTCGCCAGATTTTGCGTCCACCACAACAAGACTCTGGTAGCCATCTGTAACATGTGAATACGCGTCGGTGCCCGGAACCCACTGCGGCATGATGAGCCCTTGTGGGTAATATTTTCTACCGTTTAATACGGCATCCTCTAGGGTTAAAGTCGTTTGAGCGTAGCCAGAAAGGGCAGTGAATGCCACCAGTAAAAGGAGTGCAAATCTTTTCATTTGGGTTTATTTAGAAATGTCTGAATCTATGTTTCCATCCACCAATCGAATGACGCGTTTGGCATGTTGAGCGATGTCTTCTTCGTGCGTTACTAAAACTACGGTGTTGCCCGCAGCCTGAATATCATCGAAAAGTTTCATGATTTCCACGGAGGTTTTTGAATCTAAATTCCCAGTGGGTTCATCCGCTAAAATAAGTGCGGGTTTATTGACCAATGCCCGGGCTACTGCGACGCGTTGACGCTGACCTCCGGACAGTTGGTTCGGTTTGTGGTCCATTCGATCGCCTAGGCCGACTTGTTCTAAAACCTCGCTAGCGCGCGCAATGCGTTCCTCTTTTCCCCATCCCGCATATACTAAAGGTAGCGCGACGTTTTCCAGCGCCGTAGAGCGCGGAAGTAGGTTGAACGTTTGGAAAACGAAACCAATTTCATTGTTTCTGATTTCCGCTAATGCATTATCATCGAGCGCACTTACGTCCGATCCATTGAGTACATACGTTCCCTCGGTGGGCGTATCTAAACAACCCAATAAATTCATCAACGTAGACTTTCCAGATCCCGAAGGCCCCATAAGTGCCACGTACTGGTTTTTAAAAATATCGAGGTCAATGCCTTTGAGGACGTGCACGGTTTGTGCACCCATTTTAAAGTCGCGTGTAATACCGCGGAGTTGAAGTATGGCGTTAGAATCGGTCAATGGTGTGCAATTAGTGGGTTAGGTACGGTTCTAAAGTTAGTTATTCGTCGGCAAATTCTGCCAATTCCAACCAGCGCATTTCTTTCTCATCCAACGCTGCCAGTACTGCTTTAATTTCT
>CATAQZ010000104.1 GCA_949487015.1 Flavobacteriales bacterium UBA4585 | reverse complement strand
TTGGTTGATTTTACCCGATTTCTTTGCTTTTTTCTTTTCCGCCACAACCTCCTGTTTCGATTTTGGCGCAGTTGCAATGGCAGTGTTTTCGACCTCAGGTTCTTTCACCCCGCCGCGGGCTTTTCCCTTCGGCGTACCTTGATCGCCATGCAGGCTCTCAGCGGGAATAAATTTATCGCGAGTAGCCCAGGTTGTTAAGGCACCAATGGCTAAAAGGAATTGGTCCTTTTTGATTTCGATGATCTCGCCCGGTTGGCGCGAACCTATGAGTTTTACGCGATCGCCAATTTTAACAGGAGCAGAAGTCAGTTTTTTAATTTTCCTCTCTTGCTGTTTTTCGTAACGCGTTTTTTTAATGGTACGCTCGTCTTGAGTCTGATTAGCGCGCTCTCCAGCATACACTTTAAAGCGTCCAACGACCTCGTCTTTCCCTTTTTTGCTGCGTTGTTCGGCGTATTCATTTACAAGACCTTGGAATTTTTTACCCCAAGTAATCATTGCGTTTTGTTGCTCATTCATTGCGCTTTGCCGGCGCACTTTATCTTCTAATTGAGCAATCTTCCGGCCTTGTTTTTCTTTGAGCTGTTCCAGTTCCTCAAGGCGCGAAGTGAGCTGCGCACGTTGATGGGCCAATTGGTTTTTCTCCTTTTGAATCCCCACAAGCAACCGATCCATCGCGACGGTACTTTCGTTGAGCACCAAACGTGCCTCGTCGATCAACCTTTTATCCACACCTACCTGTTGTGCTACCTCGTAGGTATATGAAGAGCCGGGCACACCCTGATTTAGCTTGAATTCTGGTGTTAGGTCCGTGGAGTTGAACTGCATGGATCCGTTTTCCACAAGCGGCAGTTCGCTGGCCAATGCTTTGATGCTATTGTAGTGGGTAGTCATTACCCCGTAGGTTTTGCTTTCATTCAATGCACGCAGGAACACTTGTGCCATGGACGAACCTAAATCCGGGTCTGAACCTGAGCCGAACTCATCAATAAGTACCAATGTTTTTCCATAAGCTGCATCGAGAAAATACTTCATCTTGTTCAGCTTTGAGCTGTACGTAGATAGTTCATTTTCTATACTTTGCGCATCGCCAATATCGGCCATTATGCCGTTGAACCAGCCCATGGTTGTGTCCGGATGAACGGTCACCAGCAATCCGCTTTGAAGCATTAACTGAAGGAGACCCACTGTTTTAAGCGTAATGGATTTCCCACCAGCATTAGGACCTGAAATTACGAGGATGCGAGTTTTTGTATCCAGTCGGATATCTAAAGGAACAACCGGCTTCTTCTTTGCTTTATGAAAGTCTCGAAGAACGGGATTAATGGCCTTAATTAACTCAATATGAGGCTTGTCTACCAATTGAGGCAAGCACGCTTCCTCATCTAATGCATACAGCGCCTTCGCGTTCACAAAGTCAATCTGATAGAGCGCCGTGGAGAAGTCTCGAAGTACTTCACGGTACCCCGCGACAAATGCAGTAAGTAAACGAAGAATGCGTGTTACCTCTCTCTTTTCTTCTTCCTCTAAAAGGGTGATTTCGTTATTGATTTCGAGGGTTTCTGATGGCTCGACAAAAAAGATACTTGCCTTCGCGGAAGAGCCGTGAAACACCCCATTTACCCGTCCTTTAAAAGCACCTTCTATGGCTAAAACACGTTTGTTATCGTGAACACTTTCTTGTGTATCAGCGAGAACACCAGCGCCCTGGTATTTTTTAACGGCGCGGTAAAAGATGCGATCTGCAGCCGCACGTTTTTTCGTGAGTGTGGCGCGAATTTTACCCAATTCCGCCGAAGCTGAAGTTTTTACAACTCCTCTGCGGTCGAGTACCCGATCAATCTCATTAGGCACCTCTTTGTTGGGTGTGAGGTGAGCGAACTTGTCCTGAATGGACGGCGTACGCATCGCGTGTTGTTTGAAGAAGTAGTGTACCCGGTTAAAGCTCTCAATCATGCTTTTGATCACGAGAAAGTCTTCACCTTCGAGCGTAGCGCCTTGGATTTTTAAGCGCAATAGAAACGGCTTAATATCTTCTGCGGCTAGCGCTGGAACTGCAAAATCACTTTGATACAGTCCTAAAATTTCATGAACTTCTTGTAGATCTCCCGTAGTAATGACAAAATCACTGCTTGGTTTAAGGCTTTGAATTCGTTCACGAGCTCGCTCTGTTACAGCGCGTTTTGAAACAGCCTGCTTGACTAAGTCAAACTCGATACTTTCAAATAAATCTTCTGGATACGTTTTCAAAACTTACGGTCGACCGATATTATCCGCGGTACACGCCATCTTCGGTAGTAACACTTTCTGTGCCTTCATGTTTACGCAACCCCCCTGCAATTGCAAAGGCAAGTGCCGACAAGGCGGTCGTTGTAAACACGTCGATAGCGGTCCAGAGCACTCCTACAGGCACATCATAAATATCGTTTTGCACGTCGCCCCATAGCCAAAGCGCTAGTAGCACGATGGAACCAGTAAACGGTTTTCTACGCGTTTGTGTAGACCACGACGGTACGGTAATGGTTTTTGTGTAAAAGAACACGGCTAGCGCTGCCCCCATACCATGAGCGATAAGCATGCTGTAGATCGCAAAGGGATTCGCGACCATGTAGTTCGTCATGATTTCCGATCGTCCACTCCAATCTGCCGCTTGTAAATCTACCATCGGCAATGGGTCTAAAAACAGTCCAAAGAAACTGTGTAAACCCGTGGTTACGAGGATTGCGATAATTAGACCGACGAGTGTTAGGCCAATGGAACGAAGGGCGAAAAGGAATTTTTTCATGGCGTTTAGGTATTATTTGAACCAGCTTTCGACTACATCAAGAGCGAGTGCAGGGACGTCTAATTTATTTTTTTTCCGATACCCATTAAGTTTCTGATGCAACGCCGCGGGCTTATTTGCTTGCAATGCTTCAACAGTATGGTAACCCGCCTGCGCGATGTGTACCGACCATTCGGCAGGAACTCCGATGGCCTCGAAATCTTTAGGACTTGCGACGGTATCAAACTTTTCTGGACGCATTTGCGGGAAGAACAGTACCTCCTGAATACTTTCCTGGTTCGTCAACATCATGGTGAGGCGGTCGATACCAATACCCAAGCCTGAGGTTGGTGGCATACCGTATTCTAGGGCGCGAATGAAGTCTTGGTCGATGAACATGGCTTCGTCGTCACCTTTTTCCGATAGTTTTAATTGGTCCTCGAAACGCTCTAATTGGTCGATAGGATCGTTAAGCTCAGAATATGCATTTGCCACTTCTTTACCGTTTACCATCAATTCAAAACGCTCCGTGAGTTCAGGGTTATCTCGGTGTTTTTTACACAACGGAGACATTTCAACGGGGTAATCTGTGATGAAGGTGGGTTGGATGTAGTGCTTCTCACACTTTTCACCGAATATTTCATCGATGAGCTTTCCTTTACCCATCGTTTCATCTACTTCAAGACCTATACTCAATGCGGCTTCTCGAACTTCTGACTCCGATTTTCCATTCAAGTCTAGACCTGTGTGCTCTTTGATGGCTTCGAGGATAGGAACACGCGCGTAAGGCGCCTTAAAGCTCACTGAATTTGAACCGATGGTTGCATCTGTAGTGCCGTTCACAGCCGTTGCTACTTCTTCGAGCATGTTTTCTACAAACTTCATCATCCAGTGGTAATCCTTGTAGGCCACATAGATTTCCATTACCGTAAACTCAGGGTTGTGGGTTTTGTCCATGCCCTCGTTGCGGAAGTCTTTTGCAAATTCATAAACCCCTTCAAAACCACCTACGATCAATCTTTTCAGGTACAATTCATTGGCAATTCGTAAGTACAGTGGCGTATCTAGTGCATTGTGGTGCGTAATGAATGGGCGTGCAGCGGCACCACCCGGAATAGGTTGAAGGATGGGTGTTTCCACCTCCATATAGCCTGCATCATCGAAGATGCGACGCATTGTACTGATCACGCGATTGCGCTTGCGGAAAATTTCCTTTACCTCTGGGTTTACTACGAGATCGACATAACG
>CATAQZ010000103.1 GCA_949487015.1 Flavobacteriales bacterium UBA4585 | reverse complement strand
GTGGGGATCAGTCCCGACCTGAAGGCATTTGCCAACCTTAGTAGTCAGATCGTGCTGAGTGCCCATAGTGGCATCATCGAGATTTGGGACAAGGACGCGTACGAAAACGCCGTAAATGTTGATAGTGATGACTTTGGATTGCTCGCTGAAGAAGTAATGGGCGGAAAAAATCCAAGTCAGAATGAGCTATCATGATCCAGTTCTCTTAACGGAATGCCTTGAAGGTTTGCGCATCGATCCTACCGGATCGTATGTGGACGTAACCTTTGGCGGCGGTGGTCACAGTAAAGCCATATTAGACCAATTAACGACCGGAACCCTATATGCCTTTGACCAGGATCCTGACGCTAAGAACAATCTTCCCGACCACCCAAATCTCGTCTTTATCGCAGCAAATTTCCGCTACATAAAGAACCACCTCCGCCTACATGGTGCAAAAAAAGTAGACGGTATCCTGGCAGATCTAGGGGTCAGCTCACATCAGTTCGATGAAGGTTCACGTGGATTTTCGATTCGCTTCGATGGACCATTAGATATGCGGATGAATCCAGCTATAGGCATTTCAGTAGAAGAGGTGCTAACCACTTACGAGGAACAAGAGCTCTACGATTTATTCAGAAAACATACCGATCTAAAAAGCCTTAAGCCGCTTGTTCACGCGTTGCTACTCGCACGTGTTCAAGCACCCTTGAAGACCACTGCGGAACTGCGTGAATTATGCGAACCACTTGCACCACGCGGCGGATGGCATAAATACATAGCTCAGGTTTTTCAAGGCTTGCGCATGGAGGTCAATAAAGAGCTTGAAGTTTTAGAAGACCTCTTGAACGGTTGTATCGATGTATTAACGCCCGGCGGAAGACTTGTTGTAATGAGCTACCACAGCCTTGAAGACCGAATGGTCAAAAACTTTATCAAAGAGGGCAAGGCCACGGGACAAACAGAATCGGACTTTTTTGGTGTAAAACGACTCCCGTTTAAAGCAATCACTAGAAAACCCGTCGTCGCAACCGCAGAGGAAAACGCAAAAAACCCAAGGGCTACGAGCGCAAAACTGCGTATCGCAGAGCGCTCAGAACACGAATGGAACCGCGATGAGTAGGTGGAACAACATATCGTCAAAAATTGGTTCAACGCTGCGAATTAGCGATGAAGGTATACTACGCGCACTACCATTTGCAGCATGGCTAAGCTTTTTGGCATTGATTTCAATATACACCAGTCATAGTGCAGACCGCAAGGTGCATGAGATAGAGCAGCTAAGTGAAGCCCGGCAAGAACTAGAAGCGGAATACACGGAAACGAAAGAAAAATTAACAGATCTCTCGCTGGAGAGTAAGGTATTACGGAAGGCAAAAGAATTGGGACTTACTGCGCCGACAGAGCGTGCAGAGAAAATAGTTGTGGAAGAATGAGTATAGAAATTGGACAGATAAAGAAACGGATCACATGGATCAGCGCAGTCGTTTATGCGTTCTTCCTGATCATCCTTGTCCGATTATTCTATGTCGCTCTAGTCATGGGACCCGAGCTCAGAGCACAGAGTCAAGAGCGGGTGATTGAGCGCCGACCTATTGAGGCAAAAAGAGGGGATATCTACAGCGCCGACGGCAAAACCCTGGCGACAACTAAACCGGTCTATAATATCCATTTTGACGCTCTAACGGTGGATGCCACTATCTTCAATGAAGAGGTTGCACAGCTAAGCGAAAAATTAGCCATCCTTAATCCTAAGCGGAACGCAGCACAATGGGAACGGTATCTCCGCAGTGAGCGGGATAAAAAACACCGCTACATTCCGTTGGCGGCAGATTTGAATTACAG
>CATAQZ010000102.1 GCA_949487015.1 Flavobacteriales bacterium UBA4585 | reverse complement strand
CTATAATTGGTCTACAATGGATCAATACGAACGCTACACTGAACTCCTACCCGACCGTTTCGGCGCACCCACTGATTCATTAGTATTCACCGTTAATCATCCCGATTTCACTTCCGTTAGCGCAACTCAGGTATTCCCATCGGCTCCTCAAGTCTCGCTAGAATTAAACTACGGCGCGACACAACTTTATGGCGAAATTTCTGATGAGCTGGTTATTACGCTCAAAGATATCCCTGGTGTGAATCAACATTACATTGTTTCCATTGATGTTCACTTCAGGACGGCGCTTTCAGGACAGGATACCTCAGAATACTACAATTTGTATTGGGAAACAGAATACCCGAATAGCACACCACTTTGGGGTCAAGAAAGTGCCTTACTCCTCTCAGAAGACGGTCTCGATAGAAACATCAAGTTTTCAGCTGCTACGGGCATCAACCCTATCGACTTCGCAATGCTCCATGAGTACAGAGTGAAGGTCAGCGCTTTAAGTGAGGAAATGTATTTATTCTACAAAAGCTATTCAGCCTACGAGAATGCCAACGGCAACCCGTTTGCGGAGCCGGTCGTGTTGTATTCCAACATGAGCAACAATATGGGCTGTTTTGGGGTAAGTACGACGAAACGATTCTATAAATAACTAGTACGTCAGTAATACAGATCCCCAGGTAAATCCTGCGCCAAAGGCAGCTAAACATACCGTATCCCCGCGTTTGACAGCGCCTTCATCTACCGCCTCTGAAAGTGCGATAGCGATTGAAGCTCCAGTGGTATTTCCGTACTTCTGAATATTGTTAAATACTTGATCGTCGCGCAGTCCCATGCGCTTTTGTATGAATTGAGCGATGCGAAGATTGGCTTGGTGTGGGATGAGACAATCTATTTTATCAGGGGTTAAGCCGTTTTGTTTGAGCGCTTCGCCGATCACCTCACCGAACCGAACCACGGCATTCTTGAAGACAAAATTACCATTCATCTGTGGGTAATGAATCTCCGGATCCACCCCGTTATCGAGCAATTCACCGATCCAATGCTGGGTCCCGAAGCCTTTCATCGTAAGTTCCTCTTTGTTCTTACCCTCGCTGTGCATATGGCAACTTTTAATACCTGATTCGCCATCCTTTGCACGAGAGAGAACAACAGCACCTGCGCCATCACCAAAAATCACGCTGACGCCCCTTCCCCTCGTGGTTTTATCTAAAAATGGGCTTTGTAATTCTGAGGCAACCACCAAAACATGCTCATACATACCCGTCTGGACAAAGGCATTACCCACACTTAGAGCATAAATAAACCCGGAGCATGCATTGCGAACATCTGTTGCTCCAGCCGTGTGTATACCTAAAGCTTCTTGTACCTGAACGCCACAACCTGGAAAGTAGTAATCCGGTGATATGGTCGCAAACACGATATGTCCAATTTCCTCAGGCTCGATTCCCGCCGCTTTAATAGCATTGCGTGCGGCTTTTATTCCCATGGTAGCCGCCGTATTCCCATCGCCTTCTTCTACCCAACGACGTTCGCGGATACCGGTTCTCTCCGTAATCCACTCATCGTTAGTATCCATAAGGGTACTGAGGTATTCATTGGTAACAATACGGTCTGGTACATAATGGCCAGTTCCTGAAATTTTCGCTGTATGCATGATAGGTTGTCTTGTGATAAAGTTGATTTGGGCAAAAGATAAAGTAAAATTGGCACCAATGTGGACACCTTGTCACACAAT
>CATAQZ010000101.1 GCA_949487015.1 Flavobacteriales bacterium UBA4585 | reverse complement strand
CAAAATCTTTTTGTTTGCACCATGCAGTAAACTCCTTAGAGATGAACTCTGGGCCATTGTCTACACGGATGACCTTAGGCAGCCCAATCTCTTCTTCCAGCTGATTAAGTACACGTGTTACCCGTGTGGCTGGAAAGCTCAACCCTGGCTCTACGGCTAGGGCCTCCCTGTTGTAATCGTCTATGACGTTGAACATGCGTACTCTACGCCCGTCTGACAGCGCGTCACTCATAAAGTCCATGCTCCACACTTCGTTCAGGCTGCCTGGTGTCTCCAGTGGCTGTTGTATGCGCGTAGGAACACGCTTTTTGTGTCTTCTAGGCATACCCAGCTTCATACCACGGTATACACGCAATACACGTTTACGGTTCCAAACCAAGCCTTCTGTTCTAATCCTGTTGTAGTATACATCGAAGCCACGGGTGGGAAGTTTTTCTGCTAGCTCCGTCAGCTTCGCTATAACTTCACTATCGTCCTTCTTTGCCTGATAGTACCACATGGACCTGTGCAGACCAACAACGCTACATGCACGTGCTATGCTCACCTTGTAGGCCGCCAGCAAGTAGCTCACCATAGCGCGTAGAGCAGAAGGCTTTAGAACTTTTTTGACAAGATGTCTTTAAGCATCATGTTGTCTAAAGACTGATCCGCATACATCTGCTTAAGCTTGCGGTTCTCTTCTTCTAGCTCTTTTAATCGTTTTAGTTGACTGGCTTCCATGCCGGAATACTTCTTACGCCATCCGTAAAACGTGGCAGGGCGAATGCCCAACTCTCTACAGAGATCTTCGACACGCTGGCCGTTCTCATTAGCCTTGATCGCTTTGATAATCTGACTTTCTGTGAATTTACTCTTCCTCATAACAGGTCTAATTTAATCAATTAATTACCTGTCCGATTTTTAGGGAAGTCTACATTTTTAGGGAAGCTAACAGGCAGAGGATGATGAAATAGATTAGCTAGGATAGCATAAGTCTATAAGATAGGGGGTTATTTAGGTTTTACGTACTATCCACACGTCTTGAGGGAGTGCCCTGCCAGGAATTTGATTACGTACAACATGGGATTCAATACGAGCATTGCTGAACAAGCTCTCCATAAATGATTTTGGTTGAAATGCAGAATATGTTCTATGCCCTTCTTTGACATTTCCCCTTACCACAAGTGCTCCAGACTCATAGTTCTCCAACTCGTCCTCGGAAAGTTTAATTTTAAAGTTATCGCCTTGCGTTGTAAGAATCATTATGCCATTAACTCCTAGAATTCTATAGAGTTCTTCATACCATTCAAAGTGTTTTTCCTCAGATAGATGAGTAAATATGGAAATTCCGTAAATGAGGTCAAATGTATTGTTGGAATAAGGGAGTTTCGCTTCTATACCATTGAGATTAAAATTTATACCCTGTAGGTTTTTATTACACCACTCAATAGAAGATTTGTTATAATCAGTACCGTGTAACTCGCATTCAGCACCAATAACCTCTTTCATATGTCTTATGACTCTTCCAGGGCCACATCCCCAGTCTAAAATTTTAGCTCCAACTAAGTCAATATACTGGTTGGCCAAGCTAGAAATCCATTGTGCAGATTCTAGACTTTCTAAATAATATTTATTATAATTTAATTGAAAAGACTCATACATCAAGTAGTCAGGAGGAAGAGCCACATTAGGATATTTTATAAGAAAACCCTTGTTTGAAGCCTTGTTTTTGCGGCGTTCAAGCCAAAAGTTTAGACCGTCAAAGGCTTGAAGCAGGCCAATAGAACGAAGTGCACGTGAAATTCTGGTTTTAATCATATGGCTAAAATAAGGTCTTTGAACGGAGGTCTTTTTAGCATTCTAATATCTTTTACAGAATAATGTCATAAAATCACAATCTGTTCAACATACTTGTTGTTCTCCGGAGAGGAAGGGGAATGAACCTAACGCTCCAATATGCTCAAAATCAGTTATTTATGAGAACTCTTTTCGCTAAGTCAACCCGCTAAGCAACCCAATCGGTCGCGGAGGGCATTTCGCCCAATTGCTTGACTTAACAAGGCGAATATAATGGAATTCAACTAAAGGTTCGATTCTCTATAAGCTCGTTTGAGACAATCAGTGAGGTTCGAAAAGTCTCGAACCAGGCTTGCAGAACCGCCAGAAGTTCTGTCAAGGTTGAATTCATCACTGATGATGTGGTATTTCGCTATATTCATGAAATGAAAAAAGTTGTTCGAGAAACAATAAATACGAAGAATGAAGTTGACGATTAAGGTGGAGCGTGCGATGCAGAGTCCTTAAACGCTCAAATCAAACTCTTCAGAGCCAATCTACGTGGTGTAACGGACACCAAGTACTTCTGAAGGCTTCCCCTTAAACAGTAACGGTTAAAAATTAAAAATCGTTAACTTAGAAAAGAAGGAAGCAAAATGAAAAAGAGCAAGTTTACCGGGTAAAGTTGTGAGTTCTAGTGAGGTTGATTCTGTCAAACAGGTTAAGGCAAATGTTTCTGCATTACCTCAGGGGTACTATTTACTCTCAGTTCAAACAAACCAAGGTCTTATTACAAAACCCTTCGTCAAGAATTGATAGTTTTGGTACATGAGTGGACCCCGTCTAAAATGGATTTTTT
>CATAQZ010000100.1 GCA_949487015.1 Flavobacteriales bacterium UBA4585 | reverse complement strand
GGTGCATATTGGAGCGCGTGCGGAAGGTAGTGCTGCACGTAAAGGATTTTCGTCAGCTGATTTTATCTACCTCTTGACTCCAGACCGTTTTCGCAATGGTGATCCCAGCAATGACCGGGTCAAGGGAATGCTAGAAGATTCTAATCGTGCGTTTCAAGGCGGTCGCCACGGTGGTGATTTAGCGGGCGTTATTGAAAGTTTAGATTACTTTAAATCGCTAGGAGTAAGTAGTTTGTGGCTTAACCCGGTGCTTGAAAATGATATGCCTGCGTACAGTTATCACGGGTATGCGATGACGGATTTGTACGCAGTGGATGCACGGTACGGTTCGAATGCATTGTACAAAGAATTGGCCGATAAGGCGAAAGAGAAAGGCATTGGTCTTATTATGGATCAGGTCGCAAATCATATCGGAAGTTCACATCCTTGGATGGCGGATCTGCCGAGCAAAGATTGGGTCAATCAATGGCCAGAATTTACGCAGACGAATCACATGAAAGTCAGCAGGTTCGATCCGCATGCTGCGGAGGTGGACCGCAAGCAGTTTACAGATGGGTGGTTTGTGGAGACGATGCCGGATTTAAACCAGCGCAATGAAAAATTGGCCCGTTACCTTATTCAGAATTCAATTTGGTGGGTGGAATATTTGGGACTGCACGGCATCCGAATGGATACCTGGCCGTATCCGGACAAGCAGTTCCTCGCGGATTGGACGAAAGCTATTTTAGATGAATATCCAAACTTTAACATCGTGGGTGAAGAGTGGGTGAGTGACCCCTCTTTGATCAGCTATTGGCAGGCGGGAACAGCGAAGATGGACGATTATACGACCTATTTACCAAGTGTTATGGATTTTCCGTTGCAATCGGCACTGATAAATGGGTTGAACGGTGAATCGGGATGGAGAAGCAGCATGACGAAGATTTACGAAAGTCTTGCCAACGACTACATGTACGGGGATGTCAACAACATTATGATTTTCCCAGACAATCACGATATGAGTCGTATTTATACGCAATTGGACGAAGACTTCGACAAATGGAAGATGGCGATGGCATTTCTGTTTACTACGCGTGGCACGTTGCAGTTCTATTATGGTACAGAGATTCTTATGGGAAATCCTGGAACTGAAGACCATGGTATTATTCGATCAGATTTTCCTGGGGGATGGGAAGGAGATGCCGTGAATGCATTTACCGGCGAAGGGCTTACTACGCAGCAGAAAGAGGCCTTTGCTTACATTCAGTCGCTGGCTAAATTACGTCGCGAGTCGTGTGCCTTGAATATGGGGACACTCTTGCATTATATCCCGCAGAATGAGGTTTACGTCTATTTCAGATCGTTCGAGGACGAGCATAAAATGGTGGTATTGAATCGAAACAGTGAAGAAGTTTCGCTTGATTTGGGCCGATTCCAACAAGGACTCGAAGGTTTCTCAGCGGCGACTGAGGTTTGGACAGGAGAAACAACTCCTCTTGCAGAAACATTCACCATAGCGCCGATGGGCGCACTCATTTTTGATTTAAAATAGCCCATGAAACCCTACTTTTTTGCCCTATTTGCAGCCCTGTTCTTGTTGAGTTGCAACAGCAATTCTACGCAAAGCGAAGTCACTGCAGTATTGCAATGGGATACGGTTAGTGGGGTATCTGCAGGAACGTTATTACGTCTGGATAGCTCGCATACGAAAGGGACAATTAGTGCGCGTCCGCTGGACGTTTGGCTGCCCAGCACTTACGACGGTAAGCGCAAACATGCGGTACTCTACATGTATGATGGTCAGATGTTGTTTGATGCAAATTCGACCTGGAACCACCAGGAATGGCGTGTCGATGAAATCATGGACAGTCTTATTGCGATAAAAACGACTTTGCCGACCATTATTGTGGCGTTGCATCATGGTGGTGTTACACGAAACTTTGAATATTTCCCTCAGAAGCCTTTTCAAACACTGCGTGCAAAATTTTCAGATTCTACCATGGCGGAAATCGCCTCCCGTTATGGTTCAGACACAGCATTCCCTGTCAAAAGCGATGTGTATTTACACTATATGGTAGACATTGTGAAACCCTTAGTTGATACTACATTTCAGGTCTATTCCGATAAAAGTGCAACGGCTGTTGCAGGCAGCTCTATGGGCGGTCTAATGAGTATGTATGCTATCGGGGAATACCCAGAGGTGTTCGGTACGGCCTTGTGCATGAGCACGCATTGGCCAGGTGGTTTTAGTCCAAATGAAGAGATCCCTAATGCATTTCAGAAGTACTTAGCTGAAAATATCACACCGGATCGTGTTGGGAAAATTTACTTTGATTTTGGTACAGAGACGCTCGACGCAATGTACGAGCCGTTTCAAAATAAAGTTAATTCCGTTTTAGAGGCCAATGGTTTTATTTCAGGAGAGCGCTGGGTTACCCAAAAGTTCCCGGGTGCGGCGCACGATGAGAAGAGCTGGGCCAAACGCTTGCACATACCACTGACCTTCGCCTTTGCGAAACAGCGTTAACCAGATCGTGCGCCGCACCCGCGGCCGCGATACGCGGTAAAAAGAAACCCGGCGC
>CATAQZ010000099.1 GCA_949487015.1 Flavobacteriales bacterium UBA4585 | reverse complement strand
CGTTCACCCTTCGCATCGCTGCCCAGCAAAAAACGACGCATGAAGTGGCTGCAGCGCTGGCCCAGCATACTGCGGTTAAAGAAGTGCGGTATTTAGGAAACCTCGAGCAATGGAGTCCTGGGCAAGCCGCTTTTTTCAAAGACGAATACCAGGGTACGGGTTCTATGATTGCCTTGCACATTCATGGGGACGAGAGCGCAGCTTTCAAGGTGCTCGATCATTTAAAAGTGTTCCGTCTTGGCGTGAGTTTAGGAAGTACCGAAAGCTTGGCAGAACACCCGTATTCTATGACCCACAGTAAGGTGGACGATCTAATAAAAGTAAAATTGGGCATTACAGAGGGGCTCATTCGCCTAAGTATAGGACTTGAGGCACCCGGCGACTTAATCGACGATCTCAATCGGAGTTTAGACACGATCATTTAATACCTTTAACCCAACAAAGAACAACGCTATGAATACAACCATTTTACCGAAGCAATACGGGGACGCACAGGATTTTCTAGAGCTATGGGGAACAGATTACGTTGAATTCTATGTAGGAAATGCAAAACAGAGTGCGTATTACTTTAAGACTGCCTTTGGCTTTCAAGAAGTAGCCTATGCCGGTTTAGAAACTGGCGTCACCGACCGTACTTCCTATGTCCTTCAACAAGATAAAATTAGATTAGTCATTACCTCTTCCATGGTGGAGAACAGCGATATCAATCGCCATTTGAACGAGCACGGAGATGGTGTGAAAATCGTCGCGCTGTGGGTACCGGATGCTACAAAGGCGTTTGAGGAAACCACAAAACGCGGTGCAAAACCGTTCCAACAGCCACAGGTAAGTGAAGATAGTAACGGAAAAGTAGTGACCTCAGGAATCTATACCTACGGTGAGACCGTGCATTTGTTTGTAGAACGCAACGACTATAATGGGCCGTTCCTGCCCGGCTATGTGGCACGCAGTCCGAAGTATCAGCCGGAATCGGTGGGACTGAAATACATTGACCACATGGTGGGTAATGTAGATTGGGGACAGATGAATACGTGGGTAAAATTCTACGCGGACGTCATGGGCTTCTCACAAATCATCTCGTTTGACGACAACGATATTTCTACGGAATATACTGCACTCATGTCGAAGGTAATGTCGAACGGTAACGGCCGCATTAAATTCCCGATCAATGAGCCTGCAGAGGGCAAGAAGCGCTCGCAAATTGAAGAATACATTAACTTCTACAATGGTGCCGGCGTGCAGCATTTGGCGTTGGCGACGGATAATATCATTTACACCATTCATGAGTTGCGCGAGCGCGGAGTGGACTTCCTAGACGTTCCCGATTCCTACTACTTGGACCTTCAGGACCGCGTGGGTGCTATCGACGAGGACATTGAAGTACTGAAAAAGTATAAGATTCTCGTGGACCGTGACGACGAAGGCTATTTGCTCCAATTGTTCACTAAGCCACTGATGGACCGCCCGACCGTCTTTATTGAGATTATTCAGCGCAAAGGTGCCACTAGCTTTGGAAAAGGAAACTTTAAAGCATTGTTTGAAGCCATAGAGCGCGAGCAAGAGAACAGAGGAACCTTATAATACAACCCTTAATACGTACAGTACAGCATGATCGAAAATCAAGCAAACGATCCTTCAAGAACTTCGTGGATTCCCGTTCCAGAAAACAGTGATTTTCCCATTCAGAATTTGCCCTTCGGTGTCTTTATTCCTGAGGACGATATCATTACAACGGGAACGCGTATTGGAGATACGGCGATTGATTTAAGTGCCCTACAACAATTGGGCTATTTTAAAGGTATTGATCTGCCGGACGATGTGTTTTTGCAGGATACCTTAAACGATTTCATTGCCTTAGGTCGCCCGACTTGGCGCCGCATCAGAAACCGATTGGCGGAACTTTTTGACGAAAACAACACGACGCTCAAAGCGAATGTTGCGCATCAAAATCAGGTGCTTTTTCCTGTAGATCACGTTCAGATGCTCATGCCGGTATTCGTTCAAGATTATACGGATTTCTACAGCTCCATCGAGCATGCAACCAATGTAGGTAAGATGTTCCGCGATCCGGAAAATGCCTTATTGCCCAACTGGAAACACATTCCGGTAGGCTACCACGGCCGCAGCTCGTCTATTGTGATTAGTGGTGTAGATCTGCACCGTCCTAAAGGTCAGCGCATGGCGCCGGGGGCGGATGCCCCGACTTTCGGCCCGTCTGTTCGTATGGATTTTGAACTGGAAATGGCGTTCATCACAGGAGAAGGAAAGCCCCTCGG
>CATAQZ010000098.1 GCA_949487015.1 Flavobacteriales bacterium UBA4585 | reverse complement strand
CTGCTTGATGGCATGGATGTAAAACTTCCATCAAAATTCAATCTCGACCTTGGGGTGGGCTCTGGACTGGCTGAGTCCACTAATGGCAACTTTGGATTCTCTGAACATGTAGTGTCAGGAGCATCCATGGAATTACCCCATGTCATACCCTTCGGAACGTTAATTATGGGTATTCGATACACTTCTTTTATCGATGACTACATTGACGGCACTGAAGTAAGTGGTTCATCAAAGGACGGAGTCTTGCGTTTCTATACGGCAGTGCGCCTTGATGGAGAAAATAAGAAAACGAGACAAGCGCTTGAAGATGCCGCAGCGTTGGCTGAAAAAGTGGGCGCCTCTCTTAAAAAATCTGAAGCCGATAAAGCAGCAATTCAAAAAGAATTGAAAGCAGTCAAGGAGGCTCATGCAATTGAAAAAACAGCAATGACGGATGAATTAGAGGCCCTAAAGGCTGCTACAGTTCAAGAAGAAGTTCCCTCAGAAGACCCGAATATTGAAGCAAAAGGATTTTATGTCATTATCGGTTCGTTCCCTTCCCAAGAAGGAGCTGAAGGCTTCATTTCAGGGCTAGACTTGGATTTAGGCGTTAGCTTTAAGAAAGACCTGAACACATACCGAGTCGTTTATAGCACGAATGAAAACCTAGCTGAAGCACGCGCCTCATTAGAAGCTGCACGAGCTATCGTTGAAACTGCATGGATTGCAGTGTATTGAAACCATGAAATTTAGATGAAAAGACCCGCCTCGAGCGGGTCTTTTTTTTGGCCTAATAATCCCTAAATTTGTCGCTCCAAAAGACACTATGAAAAAGACAGCATTGGTCGTTCTCGACGGTTGGGGACGCCCAGATAATCCAGATGTGAGTGCTATTGATAAGGCACACACTCCATTCGTAGATTCACTCTACAAAAATTACCCTCAAACCTGGATAAAAACCTCAGGGCTAGATGTCGGTCTGCCAGATGGACAAATGGGCAATTCAGAAGTTGGTCATATGAATCTAGGAGCTGGCCGTGTTGTGTACCAAGATTTAGTAAAAATCAATCTTGCAGCGGAGAACGGCGATTTCGCCAATGATCCTACACTTCAAAATGCTTTAGCACACGCAAAAGCTACAGGCGGAAAAATACATATTACAGGTCTATTAAGTGACGGCGGGGTTCACGCACATATCAATCATGCAAAAGCGCTATGCAGCTGGCTGTATGCTGAAGCATTTGAAAACGTTTTCGTTCATGCATTTACTGATGGACGAGATACCGATCCAACAGGCGGTGCAGATTACCTAAAGGATTTAATTGATCATATGGATGCCACAACCGGGCGCATGGCCAGTGTTATTGGGCGCTACTACGCCATGGACCGTGACAAGCGCTGGGAGCGTGTTGCGCGTGCCTACCACCTGCTAGTTAACGGCAAAGGAACCGCCACAGATAATATCGTTGAAGCTGTAAAAGCGCAGTATGCGGAAGGAACAACAGATGAATTCATGGAACCACTTTTTGTGGCCAACGAAGCGGGTGCACCTTTAGCGACCATTCAAGAAAACGATGTTGTTCTAGTCTTTAATTTCCGTACCGATCGTGGTCGTGAGATTACAGAAGTTTTGACACAGCGTGATTTCCCAGAGCACAATATGAGTGCATTGAATTTACACTATGTCACCATGACCAGCTATGACGATACTTTTAAAGGTGTGGAAGTAGTTTTTCGAAAGGACAATCTATCGAATACTTTGGGCGAAGTTTTGGAAACAGCTAGTAAGACTCAAATAAGAATTGCTGAAACAGAAAAGTACCCGCACGTAACGTTCTTCTTTTCAGGCGGTCGCGAAGAACCTTTTGAAGGTGAGGAACGTTTACTATGTCCTTCACCAAAGGTAGCAACATACGACCTTCAACCTGAAATGAGTGCGGGAGACATTAGAGATGCTATTGTCCCGAAACTTAAAGAAGCAAAAACCGATTTCATTTGCTTGAATTTTGCCAACCCCGATATGGT
>CATAQZ010000097.1 GCA_949487015.1 Flavobacteriales bacterium UBA4585 | reverse complement strand
TTAGAACATCCGCGTTACATCATGCAGTACAAATACCGTGATCGCGAAACTTACATCACTAAATACCTCGAAGCCTTTTCCTTATAACTCAATTGCTTCGTCACTTGCTACATTGGAGAAATACCCCGTCGCTGCAAGTAGCAGATTTATGTATAAAAAAAGCCACCCCAATAAAGGAGTGGCTCTCGCATTTATACGATATAAGCAACCGGATTACATCATTCCCATGCCGCCGCCCATGCCGCCGCCAGGAGGCATTGCTGGCTCTTCCTTAGGAATCTCAGTAATGGTAGCTTCAGTAGTCAACAACAATCCTGCAACCGATGCCGCATTTTCGAGCGCAACACGCGTCACTTTCGTCGGATCAATAACACCTGCATCATACATGTTTTCGTAAACGTCAGTCTTCGCATTGAATCCGTAATCGCCTGTGCCTTCTTTTACTTTAGCAACGACTACAGAACCTTCTAGACCTGCATTGTGCACTATCTGACGTAGCGGCTCTTCAATAGCTTTATAGATGATTTGAATACCGGTACTTTCGTCTTCGTTTTCACCTTTTAGATCTTCTAGTGCTGAGCTTACGCGAACAAGCGCTACACCACCTCCGGGAACAAAGCCTTCTTCTACTGCCGCTTTAGTAGCTGCAAGTGCATCATCTACACGGTCTTTCTTCTCCTTCATTTCCACTTCAGAAGCAGCTCCTACATAAAGTACAGCAACACCACCAGCGAGCTTCGCTAGACGTTCTTGTAGTTTTTCACGATCGTAATCAGAAGTAGTATTTTCGATTTGCGCTTTGATTTGATTCACACGACTTGCAATAGCCTCACGCTCACCAGCACCGTTGACAACTGTAGTGTTATCCTTGTCTATTGTCACTTTTTCCGCCGTTCCCAGCATCTCCATTGTCGCTCCTTCAAGCGTCATACCGCGCTCCTCAGAGATGACTTGGCCGCCAGTTAAGACAGCGATATCTTCGAGCATTGCTTTACGACGGTCACCAAATCCTGGTGCTTTCACCGCTGCAATTTTGAGTGAGCCACGAATACGGTTGACTACTAATGTTGCTAAAGCTTCACCGTCAACATCTTCTGCAATGATCAACAATGGACGACCACTTTGAGCTGCAGGCTCTAGTACAGGAAGCAATTCCTTCATAGAACTTACTTTCTTGTCGTAGATCAGGATTAATGGATTTTCCAATTCAGCAACCATCTTCTCAGTGTTGGTTGTGAAATATGGGCTTAAGTATCCGCGATCAAACTGCATACCTTCAACCACATCGACATACGTCTCTGTACCCTTCGCTTCTTCGACAGTAATCACACCTTCATTTTTCACTTTGGCCATTGCCTCAGCGATCAATTTACCGATGGTGCTGTCATTGTTCGATGAGATTGAAGCAACTTGCTCGATTTTACTGTTGTCGTCACCCACCTCTTGGCTGAGGGACTTCAATTCAGCAACCAACGCTGTAACTGCTTTATCGATTCCGCGCTTTAAATCCATTGGGTTTGCTCCTGCGGCCACGTTCTTCAGACCGTGATGGTAGATTGCTTGTGCCAATACAGTAGCTGTAGTAGTTCCATCACCTGCGATATCTGCGGTTTTAGAAGCCACTTCCTTTACCATTTGTGCGCCCAAGTTCTGCAACTTGTCTTCGAGCTCAATTTCTTTTGCAACAGTGACGCCGTCTTTTGTGACGTGCGGTGCACCAAATGCTTTTTCTATAATTACGTTACGGCCTTTTGGACCTAAGGTCACTTTTACCGCATCTGCCAATGCGTCCACACCTGCTTTGAGGCTGTTTCTTGCATCTACGTCAAATGAAATTTCTTTTGCCATGATTTATGGTTTTTTCGTTTGATTAAACAATTGCCATGATGTCTGCCTCACGCATAATGAGGTAATCACCATTTTCATACTTGAACTCAGTGCCGCTGTACTTACCATACAATACTACGTCACCAACATTTACAGTCATAGGCTCCTCTTTTTTACCTGGGCCCACGGCTACTACCGTACCTTTTTGAGGCTTCTCTTGCGCTGTATCAGGAATGATGATTCCAGATGCAGTCGTAGTTTCAGCAGCTGCAGGTTCAATGATTACTCTGTCAGCTAATGGACGAATGTTTAAATCTGCCATGAATTATGTTTTTAGTTAAAGTTTCCTCTCTTCTACATGGAATTTTATGCCAAAGCATTTTCTGTGTCAGAGTGTCACCGCGCGGCAGTCGCCGCGCGAAATTTTGGCACATAAAAATAAAAACCCGCGCAGCTCTGCTGCGCGGGTTTTATGCTAAAGTCAAATTGACGGATTATTCTACACTCTCAGGCATTCCTTCTACAGGTGCCTCACCAGTAGGTGCTGCTTCACCCGCAGGTGCTGCAGGCATCTGTGGCTGGAACGGCATAGCATCCTCAACTTGTTCGTTAATCAATGTATCTTCTAAAACAACATCTGCGTCAGTTGAAACAAGGTTCATACCGATCACAAGGACGAACAAACCAATGACCAAGGCCCAAGTTGCTTTGTCTAAAAAGTCTGTTGTCTTTTTAACGCCACCCAACATTTGTGGGCTATCACCACCAAAAGCAGAGCTCAAACCACCGCCTTTAGGATTTTGAACGAGAATCACCAAAACGAGTAGGATCGACACTACTACGATCAATATGGAGAATAATGCTGTCATGAGTTCTTTTCTTTCTTAATTGCTCTAATTCGGTCGGCAAAGAAACTACTTTTTTCCGGGTATTTCAAACTTAGTACCTCGTAGGATTTAATTGCCTTCTCAAAAAGCCCTTGCTTCAGGTAAATCTCTGCCAATGTTTCCGTTACGAAGCGACCTTGACCATCCGCTTCAAGACTAAAAACGTTGATTTTTCCGTCGCGCTTGTTTCCTTCAAACTTAGGCAACTCGCGAATAATTTTTTTAATATCTGGTCCTGCCGCTGCCGCCTTTTTAGTTGAAGAGACCGCTGTGGGCGCAACCTTCGTTTCTGCATTTAACCACTGCAAAAAGGAAGCTTTTTCACTAAAAGGCATCTCACGTTCTTCCGGCGCCTCCCAAGCCGGAGATTTTTCGACAGGTTGCTTAGGTACTTTTGAATCCTGCGCTGTTGTGTTTTTTAAATCGGTCTCCAATTCAAACGAGGGTACATCGATGGCGATATTTGCCGTCTCAGTATTCATGTTTGACTGATCCAAAGATGATGGTTCTTTCGTCTCTTTCGCTACAACAGCCTTCTTTTTAGGCTCTTGCTTTACGTCAACACCACCATTAGTAACAGTAACCTCAGCTACTGCATCTTTTGGAGCCGTAGCATCGGATTTTTCAACAGTTAACGGGGATTGATTGCTATCCTCTTTCTTATTCGATTGAGAAGGCTTAACGACTGATCCTTCCGGTACATCTTTACCGCGTAAAGCACGAGATCGCAGGATAGCGTTTCGAACAGCCTCAGGCAAGTGTGATAGATCCTCGGGTACTCCTGTTGTTTTCTTCGGGGCAACAGGTTTTGTAACCTCCATTTTGGGCGCAGGGGAAGCCGATGCTTTCTTCGTTTTTTTCTTTTTTGCTACCGGCGTTTTTTTCTCAACCTCAGCCGGCTTCGAGGGCACGACGATTTTTTCAATTGGAGCTGCTAAACTGGTATGACTGTCAAAATATACTTTTAAAGCCTCTCGATTTGGTGTAGCAATAGCAGTTCGCTTTACTTGGGCGGGCAACAAATAACTTTCTTGCTGCTGCAGCGCTTTCATGTAAAGTGCTTGTAATGGAGCTGCATAGGGAAAATCCGATACCGCCTGTTTGAGCATAGCAAGCTCAGAAGCATTTAAACGCTCAGGGTGGGTATATAATTCTTCGATTTTCTTTGCGTTCATCTACCAATTAGCAATAGCTCGGTTTAAAATATCTTCCGTCAATTCCTTCATAATCTCCGCTGCCAATTCTGTTTCAATATCGGAAAAATTCAAATCCGCATCGTAATCGCGAGATCGGCTAAAACGCTGCTCAAAACTGTTTTCATCGGCAATGCTATTCTCAAAGGAAACCTTAACAGAAATAGTAAAGCGCATCTGTGAAACCTCACTAGGACCGCGCGCCGCTTGTGGTCGTAAACTGTAATCTGTAATAGCGCCTGAAAACTCCATATCCGCGGGACCTTCGACTAAACGCAATGAAGTTTGCTGTACGAAGATGTCTTTCAGCGATTCGGTAAAAATCTGTGACATCTCTGGATTCACGATCGCAGCAGTATTGTCAAAGAAATCTACGTTTAATGTCTTTGCCTCTCCTACATTTCCACCAGTAAAGCTGTAACCGCCTTTACATCCTGAGAGGATGAGGAGAACCAGCACTGCAGGAAAGAAAGAAAATAGGCGCATTATTCTAGGTTGTATTGTTTGATCTTCCGGTACAAGGTACGTTCGGATATGCCTAATTCTTTAGCAGCAGCCTTTCGTTTTCCTTGCGTCTTGTCCAATGCCTTTTTGATCAATTCAATTTCTTTGTCGACTAGACTCAGATTCTCAATTTCAATGGTATGCGTATCGTCATCGAAGGCGTCGTATTCGTCCGGATTTACAAAAGAAACGTCGTTCGATCCATTTCCCGTATAAGGCGTCACTGAAGAACGCTCGGTATATTCTGCGCCAATCTGCGGGTATTCACGCTGAACACCTTCATAGAAGCCTTCACCATTCTGAACCGCCTTTTTAAGGGCATTTAATTCCGAACGCATCTCGAACAAAAGCTTGTATAACGCTTCTCGCTCTTTTGCAAAATCCGCATTACTGACCCCATCACTTATCCGGGAATTGGCCAATGCAGGAAGGTTAGGAGCATCCACCTCCGGTAAATATGCTTTAAGCACCTCTTTACCTACTAACCGTGTCGTTTCGATCACACTCATCTGCTCGGCGAGGTTACGCAACTGGCGAATGTTTCCAGGCCAGCGGTAATGCTCCAACAATCGCACTGCCTCATCATCTAGACGCAGCGGCGGAAGATGGTATTTATTCGCGAAATCAGAGGCGAACTTTCGAAACAACAGATGTATATCCGAAGGACGCTCCCGCAAAGGCGGCAGATGAATTTCTACAGTGTTTAATCGGTAATATAAATCCTCACGGAATTTGTGATTTTTGATGGCATTGATCATGCCCACATTCGTGGCTCCTACAACGCGCACATCTATTTTATTTGCTCTTGATGCGCCTACACGAATAAATTCGCCCGTTTCTAGAACGCGTAACAACCGAACTTGAGAAGGCAAAGGCAGCTCGCCGACCTCATCTAAAAATATAGTACCCGCATCGGCCTCCTCAAAATATCCTTTGCGCGCTCCGGTCGCTCCAGTAAAGGCGCCTTTTTCATGTCCGAAAAGTTCTGAATCTATAGTTCCTTCTGGGATAGCACCACAGTTTACCGCGATGTATGGATTGTGTTTTCTGTGGCTCAGTGCATGAATAATCTTAGGTATGCTCTCTTTACCCACACCACTCTCTCCGGTGACGAGCACACTGATATCTGTAGGCGCAACTTGCACGGCTTTCTCTAAGGCGCGGTCCAGTAATGGACTTACCCCAATAATTCCGAAACGTTGTTTTATGCTTTTGATATCTGACATAGCTTCAATTAATTTAAGCCTCAGGGTTTGCTACCACTGAACCCAACAATGTGGCTGTAGTACAACTATTAATCTTAACATGAACGAAGTCGCCTGGTTTAAAATCATGGCGATCAAAAACGACTACACTGTTCGTATCCGTTCGTCCAAACAATTGTGCTTCACTCTTTTTTGAGGTTCCTTCCACCAAAACTTCAAACGTCTTACCGACCATTTGTTCGTGGCGGTACAGACTATGCTTGCTTTGCAATTGAATGATTTCTGTCAATCGGCGTTTCTTCACCTCCTCTGGAATATCATCTTCCAATTTTCTAGCAGCATACGTATTAGGACGTTCACTGTAGAAGAACATGTAACCGAAATCATATTTCACATAATCCATCAGACTCAATGTCTCTTGATGATCCTCTTCCGTTTCCGTCGGGAATCCCGAAATCATGTCGTGGCTGATAGCGCAACCCGGTATAATACGGTGAATACGATCAATCAGCGCCATATATTCTTCGCGGTTGTGTCCGCGGTTCATTAATTCTAAGATGCGCGACGATCCCGACTGCACCGGCAAATGAATGTAGTTACAGATGTTCTTGTATTTCGCAATGGTCTCCAGCACATCGTCGCGCATGTCTTGCGGATTCGAAGTAGAAAAGCGAATACGCATGTGCGGTGCTGCTTCAGCAACCATAGACATGAGGTCAGCGAAATGTACAGCACTAGCTTTGGCAACATCTGACGCCTTCTCAAAATCTTTTTTCAAACCGCCACCGTACCACAGGTAGCTGTCCACGTTTTGCCCTAACAAAGTGATTTCCTTGTATCCACGTTCAGATAAGTCCAATACTTCGTCTACAATGGTCTGCGGGTTACGCGAACGTTCTCGGCCACGAGTAAACGGAACTACACAGAACGTACACATATTGTCGCAGCCACGAGTAATGGACACGAAGGCACTAACTCCATTACCACCCAAGCGAACCGGCTCAATATCGTCGTAAGTTTCTTCCTTACTTAAAATTACATTGACTGCCTTTCTTCCACCGTCGAGCTCTTGCAAAAGATTCGGCAAATCTCTATAGGCATCTGGACCCACAACTAGATCGACCAATTTCTCTTCTTCTAGAAGTTTGCCTTTAACACGCTCTGCCATACAGCCGAGTACCCCAATTTTCATGTCGGGGTTCTTCCTCTTGTGGCCGTTAAAATGATTGAGTCGGTTACGAACGGTTTGTTCTGCTTTATCTCTAATAGAACAGGTGTTCAGTAATACTAAATCTGCTTCCTCGGCATTTTGTGTGGTCGTATAACCCTCTTTACCCAAAACAGATGCAACAATCTCGCTATCTGAGAAATTCATCTGGCAACCGTACGACTCGATGTAGAGTTTCTTAGTGCCCGTTGGGTTTTTGGTTTCGAGAACCGTTCCGTCGTGTTCATGTGGGTTCTTATCGCCCTCGGCGTAGAGACCCCTTCCGCTTGCGCGCTTTGTCTTTGCTTCCATAATTGTATT
>CATAQZ010000096.1 GCA_949487015.1 Flavobacteriales bacterium UBA4585 | reverse complement strand
ATTAGTAATGGCGTAGCAAAACCTATTCTATTAGGTTCAAAAGAAAAGATGGAAGCCATTATTGAAGAATACCAGTTGGAACTTCAAGAAGCTGAATTCATTGATATAATGGCAGACCGTGAAGGACGCGAGACGTATGCCACACAGATGTATGAATTCAGAAAACGTAGAGGCTGGACCATGGGTGAATGCCGATCGAAAATTAAGTCTCGAGAATACTATGGAAATATGATGCTACGCGAGGGTGGAGCAGATGCATTAATTAGCGGCTTGACGGTTAAATATCCAACAGCCTTACGCCCTATACTTCGTCTAATAGGTATGGAGGAAGGTATGCGTAAAGCGGCTGGGATGTATATTCTTTTGAGTAAACGCGGCCCATTGTTCTTTGCTGATACCACTATTAATTTAGACCCTACAGTTGAAGATTTAGTGCAAATGGTATTGAATGTCGCGGACACCGTTAAGCGCACAAATATCATCCCTAAAGTCGCCCTATTGAGCTATTCTAATTTCGGTTCTTCAAACGGACCGGATGCGCGTAAAATGGCAAAGGCTAGCGCAATCTTGCGTAAAGAGCACCCGGAATTGATAGTTGATGGTGAAATGCAGGCGAACTTTGCGTTAGAGCCAGAATTACTGGAAGAAAGCTTCCCTTTTTCTGATCTTGTAGGGCACCGAGCGAATGTATTTATTTTCCCGAATCTCGCAGCTGGAAACATAACGTACAAAATGCTACAGAGCTTCGGTGCAGCAGAGGCTATTGGTCCTATGTTGATCGGTACAAAGCACAGCGCACATGTACTGCAATTAGGCGCATCGGTGCGCGAGATTGTAAATATGGCCACATTAGCGGCTGTAGATGCACGGAATAGAAAAGTGAAGAAGGCCTAGCCTAAACTGTAAAGCAATGGGCGTGAAGGTGCGGCATCGTTTTCAAGCGGTGCCACCTGAAGTAATAGAGCATACGGACCATCGTTTACGGCCTGTGGGACGTGTACAAGCTCCGTAATGGTGCGGTGTAGCGATTCCTCGGGTTGCGTTCCCCAAAAGGCGTGGTGGCAAGCAAGTGCTCCACCATCCTCTTCCTGGTCTACACTGGGTTGGTCAATGATTAAATGATCTACCCCTTGCTCTCGAAGAAAACCACCAATGGCCGCTTCGAGAAAAGGCCAGTCGGTTCCACTGAACGTTTTATGCGCAGGGTCAGCGCCTGTATTTGTCCTGAATATCACGGATTTTGCCGCGAAAGTCCAGCCTTTTGCTTCGGCTTGAGCCCAAACCGCGCGAAAGTCTTCAAAACGAATACGACCTTCTTGAGGCCTAAGTGTAAGCACGAGCGATTTCGTCATAAAATCGCGAAAATGCTTGTTGATGCTGTGACGTTTTTCAGTGATATGCCCGGCAGTTTCTGTATGTGTTCCGTGTGCATGCGGGTTGAACTTGACATTGAAAAAATTCACACTTCCGCCTTGAGCAACACTACCGGTCCATTCTCCTAATACCACCGGTGAAAATTGAGGCGCATCGATGTACCATGCTCGTGCAACGTCACTTACGGCTAAGCTTAAATCTGCGATAGGTTTGGAAAAATCAATAGTCAATTTCATACTGCTCGGTAACGCTAAATACGAAGCGTCGTAGGGATTTGGTTATATTTTCAAGATACGCTCTTTTCGTTGAATAAGGGTTTTAGCGCTCTTCGGGACTCAAGAATAGTTCGGCTATAATGGCATCGCTTTCCATCCATTGTTTAGGAGGTATGGCGAACCCGTTATCCGTGCATGTTACCAACCCTTTGGCCTCTGCTGATTTAACGTTCCGCTTTACTTGTTCTAGTCTCAAATGATCTAGACCGACCGGTACATCATTTTCCCAAAGGAATCCATTGGCGGTTCTTAATCGAACCATAAGCCGCTCATTGAGTAAATCTATTGGAGTAAGCATCTCACTGGGTACTTCCGCCCCTTGAGCGTATAAGGTGTTGTTTGAAACGTTCCACCAACGCTTTTCCCCATCGAAGGAGTGTGCCCCGGGACCGATTCCTAAATAAGGTTGACCACTCCAATAATGGCTGTTGTGTCGGCTGTATTTATCGGGTTGAGCGAAATTTGAGAGTTCATAATGCGTGTACCCTTGTTCTGAAGCCCATGCGCGCAGGGCTTCAAATTGAGCAACAATAACTTCGTCTGTAGGCAGTGTAGTTTTTCCGGAGCGCACATCGTGGTAGAGCACTGTTTTCTCTTCAACAGTGAGGGCATAGCAGCTGAGGTGCGGTGGAAGGTAGGTGGCCAATTGGTCCAATTGTCGCTTCCAGCTTTCTACTGTACTCCCCGGCATTCCGTACATAAAGTCTACACTGTAATTTTGAATAGGACTATTAGCGATCCATTCTAAGCATTGCACGGAATGCGATGCATCGTGTGCTCTGTTCATGGACTGAAGTTCAAGGTTATCAAAACTCTGTAGACCTATACTTAATCGCGTTAT
>CATAQZ010000095.1 GCA_949487015.1 Flavobacteriales bacterium UBA4585 | reverse complement strand
TATTAGACGTCAAGATGATACAACAGTGTATGGTTTAGGGTATTTTTATGCGACATCAGTTAGATTTGATAGCATAACCCTGTTCCACCCATACTAATGAACACACTACACTGGACCACTGACTTCTTATTACAAAAAGGACTAGATCCACAATTAGTGCAATGGATTGCCCTAGCTGTGGATCTTCTGCTTCTATTACTTATTTCATTCGTAGCCGACTTATTTGCGCGGCGTATCATCCTGAGCATCATACATTCCGCAGTAAAGCGAACGAAAGCCACCTGGGATGACTATTTCTACGATCAAAAAGTCTTTAGAAACATAGCACACCTTGTGCCTGCAGGGATCGTTTACGAAAGTCTACCCATCGTCTTTAACGACATCCCTGGCATCATTCCAATTCTAGAGAAGCTAGTGGTTCTCTACATTCTCATTCTCTTTGTGAGTTTGGTGAATAGAACCCTTCGGGCGCTTGAGAATTGGTTCAGTATAACAGCAAAATATGCCAATACACCTGTACGCACGATTTCACAAGTAATTCGGTTATTGGCATGGTTTGGGGCAATTATCAGTGCCGTAAGTATCCTAACCGGTATGAAGGCAGGCGCAATTCTAGGCGCATTTGCCGGGACAACCGCCATTCTCATACTGGTCTTTCAAGACAGTATCAAAGGGCTTCTAGCTAATTTCCAAATCCACATGTACGACCTTGTTAAGGTTGGCGATTGGATCACTTTCTCAAATTACGGAGTCGATGGGGATGTCATGAGCATTGATCTCACCACCGTGAAAGTTCAGAATTTTGACAAAACCCTTAGTACAATTCCTGCCACAGCATTTGTAAGCGACAGCTTTGTCAACTGGCGTGGAATGTCTGAGTCTGGAGCGCGTAGAATAAAACGCAATATCCACATTGACATTACCTCTATCCGCCATCTCGACGAAGGATTGGCTGATAGCTTAAGAGAGATCGATTTAATCAGCGCATTCATGATTGAGCGTCAAAAAGAGATCGATGAAAACAATGAAAAAAAGACAACGCAGGGTGGGAGCCTACTCAATGGAAGGCGACAAACGAACATTGGGCTCTATCGCAAGTACATAGATTTCTATTTAAGGAACCATCCTGAGATCAATAACGATTTCACCTTAATGGTTCGACAATTGCAACCTACGACGCAAGGACTACCGTTAGAAGTCTATTGCTTTAGCGCAACTACGGAGTGGACAGCGTATGAAGCGGTTATGGCTGATATTTTCGATCACCTTTATGCGGCTACCCGACACTTCGATTTGGCCTTGTTCCAAAGCCCTACTGGTGCGGATATCCGATCGATAAGATCTCATTAAGAAGCAGGAGAATTTTTTACAATACTAACCCCCCCCGGCGCTCCGCGCCGGGGGGTTTCTATACCCTAGGTTTTAGCCTCGGCTTATGCCTCGGCTTCCTCCATGTAACTTTCTATTGGCTCACACGTACAAACGAGGTTACGATCACCATACGCATCGTCTACACGACGGACGGTAGGCCAGAATTTGTTATCACTAACGAAAGGAAGCGGGAAGCCTGCCTTAGAACGTGTGTATGGGAAGTCCCACGCATCGGCACAAATCATATGCTGTGTATGCGGTGCATTTTTCAATACGTTATTCACCGCGTCCGCATCAGCCGTTTCAATCTCACCAATCTCATGGCGGATACTAAGCATGGCGTCACAGAATCGGTCCAATTCTTCTAAACCTTCACTTTCCGTAGGTTCCACCATTACTGTTCCAGCAACTGGGAAACTTACCGTTGGCGCATGGAATCCATAATCCATTAAACGCTTCGCAATATCTGTTACTTCAATACCTGCATCGCGCTTGTAAGGACGACAATCCAAAATCATCTCATGAGCACAACGTCCGTTTTCACCCGTGTAGAGTACATCGAACGAACCTGCTAAACGCTCCTTGATATAGTTTGCATTTAAGATGGCGTATTTCGTGCTGTCGGTAAGTCCTTCTGATCCCAACATTTTAATGTAGGCATAAGAGATGAGCAAAATCAATGCAGAACCCCAAGGTGCAGCAGATATGCTTGAAATACCTTGTTCACCACCCATAGGAATGATCGGGTGCTGCGGTAAGAATGGCGCAAGATGGGCCTTACAACAGATGGGCCCCATACCAGGACCACCACCACCATGAGGTATGGCGAACGTTTTGTGTAAATTTAAGTGACAAACATCAGCGCCAATAATACCTGGCGAGGTTAAGCCCACCTGGGCATTCATGTTCGCACCATCCATATATACCTGTCCACCGTGCTCATGAATAATACCAGTAATTTCTTTTACACTCGCTTCAAATACCCCGTGCGTAGATGGATACGTGATCATTAATGATGCAAGGTTTTCACTGTGCTGCTCGGCTTTCGCACGAAGATCTACCACATCAATGTTTCCTTTGTCATCACAAGCGACCACAACTACCTTCATGCCCGCCATTACAGCAGATGCAGGATTTGTTCCGTGTGCAGAAGAAGGAATGAGTGCAATGTTTCTATGGTGATCTCCATTGGCTTGGTGGTAAGCACGGATTACCATGAGGCCCGCATATTCGCCCTGTGCACCTGAGTTGGGCTGCAACGAAGTCGCATCAAAACCAGTAATCACAGCTAAATCACGCTCCAATTCCTCGATGACTTGCAAGTAACCCGATGCTTGTTCTGTAGGAACATACGGATGTAAGCTATTCCATGAGCCGCTCGATAACGGAATCATTTCAGAGGCTGCATTCAACTTCATTGTACACGAACCCAAAGAAATCATGCTGTGATTCAATGCTAAATCTTTACGCTCAAGCGACTTGAGGTAGCGCATCATTTCAGTTTCACTGCGGTAGCTGTGGAATACTGAATTTGTCATGAAAGCAGAAGTACGTCCAATTTCAGTCGGTATATACTGACCTAAATCTTCCATTTCAATAGTATCCGCTGCTTCCGCCTTCGCTAATACTGCGATGATTTCAGCAACATCTTCGTCCGTTGTCGTTTCGTTGATACTGATCCCAATCGTCGTTTCATCGAAATAACGGAAGTTCATTTCCGCAGCCTCACTGAGCTCACGGAGTTGTGTACTGTTTGAACGATTCAGGGTAATTTTTAAGGTGTCAAAGAAAGACGCATTGTGCTGCGTAAGTCCCATCCCTTTAACCGCCTCGTTTAAAGTGGCTGTTTTACGATGAATTTCTTCTGCAATATCCATCAATCCTTCTGGACCGTGGTATACACCATAGGCCCCTGCCATTACCGCTAATAAAACCTGCGCGGTACAAATGTTTGAGGTGGCTTTATCGCGTTTGATGTGTTGTTCGCGCGTTTGCAACGCCATGCGTAGGGCAGGATTCCCATCTGTATCAATCGTCCGGCCAATGATGCGGCCCGGAATATATCTCTTGTATGATTCTTTGGTTGCGAAATAAGCAGCGTGTGGACCACCGTAACCTAATGGAATTCCAAAGCGTTGCGTAGTTCCGACCACTGCATCCGCTCCCCACTCTCCCGGAGGCGTTAGTAAGACGAGTGACAATAAATCTGCGGCAACGACTAGTTGGACCTCAGCAGAATTACATTTTGCAGCGAAAGCACGGTAGTCTTCAATGGATCCATCGGCATTAGGAAACTGAACAAACGCACCAAAGAATTCTTCGGTAGGTTCAAACGTCTTATAATCTCCAAAAACCAATTCTACACCGATAGGTACTGTACGCGTTTGTAATAATTCAATACTCTGCGGGAAGGTTTGTGCATCCACAAAGAACTTCGATGCGCCTGATTTCTTTTTAGCACGTGGCATGGCTCCGTAGAACATGCTCATGGCTTCAGCTACCGCCGTTGCTTCGTCGAGCAAAGAGGCGTTTGCAAGCTCCATTCCCGTTAAATCAACCACCATGGTTTGGTAGTTCATCAAAGCCTCTAAACGGCCCTGAGCGATTTCCGCTTGGTAGGGCGTATAAGCCGTATACCATCCTGGATTCTCTAAAATATTACGTTGAATGACACCGGGAAGCACCGTATTGTGGTACCCCATTCCAATGTACGTTTTGAACACGCTGTTCATCTCACCTAATGCAGTGATGTGTGCCGCAAACTCTGCTTCCGTCATGGCCGGAGCGAGATCCATTTCCTCCGTCGAGCGAATGGTAGTGGGGACAGTTTGATCGATCAGCGTGTCGATAGAATCAACACCAATGGTAGTGAGCATTTGATCAACATCAACAGCTTTGGGACCAATGTGTCTGTAGGCAAACGAATTGCGCTTCATATTCTGTTTGTTTTAGATAGGACAAAATTACATCACAGTTCGCGAACATACCTTACTTTTAGGGGTGGAACACGATGGGAAATTTCAACGTATTTATTAACACTTTACAAGGCTTCATCCGCACGTTTGTATATGCAAATTTTTGGGTGGCCGGAGCCGTTTGGGGGTTAACCCGATTTAGCGAGGAATTGTTCAGCTATTCGGGTACTTCTATTGCGGTGCTCAATGCTGCTGCAACGTTAGTAGTTTATGGCTTCGCAAGATTGTTTGAAGGTCCCTCAGCCACAGACGGGATCAGCCGAATAAGTCAATGGCGTGAACGCATGCCCAAAACAGCGTTTCTAAGCATGGGCTTGGGTGTGGCAACCATTCTTTTTGAACTCATTCGTTTAAATGAAGCCTCGCTTACCGGACATTACGCCCTTGCAGGCGCCTTTGCGCTCCTGTATCCCTTGCCGTTTATTTTGAAGAAAAAAGGCGGTGGTTTACGCTCAGTACCTGGGCTCAAACTCATCCTTATCGCCTTAGTCTGGGCCTATGTTACTGCTGTTATTCCGGCCCTGCGTGCGGGGGCAGATTGGCAGTGGCCGTTCATCGAGCGGTTTTTATGGACCGCAGCATTGACCATTCCCTTTGATGTACGCGATGCGGAATTGGACGCCAACTCCATTCGAACCCTTCCACACCTCGTGGGCTCAAAAAACAGCGTTTGGGCAGCAAATGTATTGCTTTGGCTGAGTTTTCTCGTTCTAGTATATTATTTCGAATTACCGTGGGCACCGATGGCCGGGCTGTACTTATTCTTTGGCACCGTACTGATCAAATCCTACCCAAAAATGGGCGACTTGTACTACAGCTTACTCAT